>JBGTHX010000162.1:0-4403 GCA_041746055.1 Lewinella sp.
CGCTTGATCCCCTGCAGATCGTCCCCGGAGGCCGGTTGCACGAGCAGGAGGAAGGCGTCGGTCATCCCGTGCACCTGCCACTCCGCCTGCCCCACGCCTACCGTTTCTACAACGATATAGTCGTAGCCCGCCGCCTCGCACAGCAGCACCGCGGCCCGGCTGGCCGGTCCCACCCCGCCGGGCTCCAGGGCGTTGGGACTGGGCCGGATGTAGACGTTCTCCTCCCGGGTGAGGCGTTCCATCCGCGTCTTGTCGCCGAGGATGCTGCCCCCGCTCAGGCTGCTGGTCGGATCGATGGCCAGTACCGCCAGCCGGTGACCGCGGCCTACTAGTTCCAGTCCGAAGGATTCGATGAAAGTGGATTTGCCCACCCCCGGCGTCCCGCTGATCCCGAGCCGGAAGGTCGGGCGCCCCGGCCGGAACTCCTCCGCCAGACCGATGAGGCGGGCGGCGGCGGTACGGTCCTCCGGCCGGCTGCTTTCGACCAGGGTGATGGCCCGGCCCAGGGCGCGGCGATGGTGGGCGGCAGACTGCAGGTCGGCGAAGAGCGCGGCGACATCCATAGCTACGGCTTACAGGTGCAGGTCGAACAGCTCGCGCAGGGCCCCGATCTGCTGGGGGTTCCCGACTACGATGAAGCTGCCGCCGGGTTGGAGCACCGCGTCGGGCCCCGGGTTCACCTGGTACTTGCCCCCGCCGAGCCGGTGCCCGATGATGTTGACGCCGGTGCTGGCCCGCAGGTGCAGGTCCGCGATGGGTTTTCCACGGTAGTTCTCCGGGATCTGGTCGTAGCGCAATTCCTCGAAGCCGATGTCGGCCGACAACTCGTTCGTGATGAAACTGAAGAATTCGATGGCGCCCGGCTTCGAAATCAGCGTGGCCATGTAGAAGCCCCCGATCTGCTCGGGCATGATCACGTGGCTGGCCCCGGCCTTGATCATTTTTTCGCGGCCGCGTACCTCCTTGGCCCGGCTCACGATGCGTAGCTTGGGGTTCAGGTCCTTGGAGGAGAGGACGATGAAGAGGTTATCGCTGTCGTCGTTCAGGGCGGTGATGAGGGAATCGGCACGCCCGATCCCCGCCGCGAAGAGGGCTTCGTCGTGGGTGGCATCGTCCACGACGTAGAGGGCTTTCTCATCCTCCTCCAGCAGCGGCTGCAGCTTATCCTGGTCCTGCTCGATGATCACGTAGGGCTCGTGGTGCAGCTTGAGGTGGCTCACGATCTCGCGCCCATACTTCCCGTAGCCGCACACGATGGTGTGCCCCTTCAGTTTGGCGATGCGCGACTGGATCCGGTTGTATTGCATGGTCTCGAATAATCTTCCGTCAAACACATAATAGGAAAAGGCCGCCAGCACGTAGCCCACGATCCCGATGTTGACCACCACCAGGCCCGACACGAACAGCCGCCCGGCATCCGACAGCGGCCGCACCTCCCCGAAGCCCACCGTCGATATCGTGATCACCGACATATAGAAGGCCTCCAGGCCGGTATACCCCTCGATCAGCATCAGTCCCAGCGTACCGATCCCCATCGTGAGGATGAGGAGCACGACCGCCAGCCGCAGGTCCAGGGCGTTGGAGGAAAGGTTCAGGCGGGAAAAACGGCGGGCCATGGCGGTAAAATACGTTACCGACGGCTATGACTACCGCACCTGCCCCGCTCCCCGCACCAGCCACTTGTAGCTCGTGAGCGCTTCCAGCCCCATCGGGCCGCGGGCGTGCAGTTTCTGGGTGCTGATGCCGATCTCGGCGCCGAGCTCAAACTGTCCGCCGTCGGTGAAAGCGGTGCTGCTGTTGACGTACACGACGGCCGCGTCGACCTCCCGGAGGTAGCGCTCCTGGTTCACCTCGTCGTCGCTCACGATGCTCTCGCTATGGCGGCTGCCGTACCGCTCGACGTGGGCGAGGGCCTCGTCGATACCCTCCACCGTTTTTACCGACAGGGCCATGCGCAGAAATTCCGTCCCGAAGGAATCCTCGTTGGCGTGCTTCAGTAAGCCGGCGGGGTATTGCCCGTCCAGGGCCCCGTAGGCTTCGGCGTCGGCGTACACTTCACAGCGGTGGCGGGTACCCAGTTCCGCGAGCAGTTCGGGTAGCCGGGACAGTTGCTCGCGGTGCAGCAGCAGACAGTCCAGAGAATTGCACACGCTCACCCGGCGGGACTTCGCGTTGGTGACAATCTCCCTGGCCCACTCCAGGTGGGCGGGGGCGTCGACGTAGGTATGGCAGATGCCGGCCCCGGTTTCGATGACGGGCACGGTGGCGTTGGCGCGCACGTGGTCGATGAGTACCTGGCTGCCCCGGGGGATGATCACGTCGACCAGTCCGTCGGCGGTCAGGATAGGCTGCAAGGCCTCCCGCCCGGCCGGGGCCAGGTAGCAGGCGGCGGGCAGTCCGGTATCCGCGAGGGCCCGGTCGATCAATTCCTTGATGGCGCCGTTGCTGTCGGCGGCGTCGCGGCTCCCCTTCAGCACGGTGGCGTTGCCTGCCTTCAGGTTGAGGGCAAAGACATCAAAGGTCACGTTGGGCCGCGATTCGAAGACAATACCCACCACCCCGATCGGCACGTTTATCCGGCTCAGTTGAAGACCGTTGGCGAGGGTCCGGTCCTCGAGGATGCGGCCCAGCGGGGAGGGTAAGCCGGCGACCCGCCGCAGGTCGTCGGAGATGGCGCGCAGCCGCTCCGCGGTGAGAAGCAGACGGTCGTACTTGGGGTTGGCGGGATCCATGCGCGACAGATCCTTCGCGTTTTCGGCGAGGAGCATCGGCGTGTGCTCCTCCGTCAGGTCGGCCAGGCGGCGCAGACAGGCATTCAGCCGGTCGGGCGACAGCCGGTTGAGGCGGGCGGCGGCGGCGCGCAGGTGCCGGAGCTCGGTTTCGATAGCGGGGGAAGTCGGGGTATCGGTCATGCGGTCGTTTCTGAGGTTTGGGTGGCCACCGACCAGATGTTGCCGAAGGGATCGGTAAATGCTCCGCGTTTATCGGGGTCGCCAGGGTGAAGCGTGGGCTCGCCTACGGACGTACAACCCGCCGCCACGGCCCGCCGGTGGAGGTCATCCACGTCGGCCACGTACAGATGCGTCAGGGGATGATTGGCGCCGTATTGATCCGTAGCGTCGGACAGCATGATCACCGTATCGTCGATACGTACCTCGGCGTGTACCACCCGGCCTTCGTGGGTGTAGTAGCGCAGTTTCTCCGCTCCGAATAAGCCGACCAGAAATTCAATGTATCGGTCCGCACCCACCACGATGTGGTAAGGAGATAGACTGTTGTAGCCGGTGGGCTTGAAGGGAGGCATAGCGGGAAGTTGACTCCCCCAAAATTAGGGATTTGCCGCTCGACGGGGTCGGTCCAACGAAAATCGGTCGGATGGCCCCCCGTCCGACCGATTTTCGTTGGACGGCCTACCCCGGTCCGACCGCGCTACCCTACCCTGTGCAGTCGGAAGCTGCTTCGCACCTGGCGGTCGGAAACCGCTTTGTACGTCGCGCGTTACCTACACCACAAGCCCCAACTACATGCGCCTTGAACACATCGGAATCGCCGTCGCCGACCTGGCCGAGAGCGAGGCCATGCTCCACCGCCTGCTCGGCCGCGGCAGCTACAAGCGGGAGACCGTCGCCGAACAGTCGGTGACCACCAGCTTCTTCGACGCCGGCGCCGGCGCGGCCAAACTGGAACTCGTTGCCCCCGAAAACGCGACCGGCCCGATCCAGAAGTACCTCGACAAGCGCGGCCCCGGCATACACCACCTGGCCTTTGAAGTGGACGATATCGCCGCGGAAATGCGCCGCCTGAAGGAAGACGGTTTCGAGCTGCTGCAGGAACTGCCGAGCGAGGGGGCCGACAACAAGCTCGTCTGCTTCCTCCACCCGAAGAGCACCAACGGCGTGCTGGTGGAGATCTGCCAAACGCGCCGCGAATGATCCACGAAAAGCGCCTGCTGCTGATCCTGGCGACCGTCCAGTTTTGTCACATCATCGATTTCATGATCGTCATGCCGCTGGGCAAGACCATCATGCAGGAGTTCTCCATCGCCCCCGGACAGTTCGCCTGGGTCGTTTCTTCCTACGCCCTGGCGGCCTTCCTCGGCAACCTGGTGAGCACGGTGGTGATCGACCGCTTTGATCGCCGGTCGGCCCTGCTCTTCCTCTTTTCCTGCTTCACGCTGGGTACGCTGGCCTGTGCTTTCGCGCCCACTTACGGCTTCCTGCTGGCGGCGCGCTTCGGCACCGGTCTCTTCGGCGGTACGCTGGGTGCCCTGGTGCTGGCGATCGTGGGCGACGTGATCCCCCTGGAGCGCCGCGC
The DNA here is from genome assembly GCA_041746055.1 of Lewinella sp. Classification (GTDB taxonomy): domain Bacteria; phylum Bacteroidota; class Bacteroidia; order Chitinophagales; family Saprospiraceae; genus Neolewinella. The sequence continues at coordinate 4,315 of JBGTHX010000162.1, forward strand.
TTCGGCCATGGGCTGGGTCATGACCGCCTTCTCGGCCGCCTCGGTGGTCGGCGTACCGGCCGGCATCTGGATCGCCGCGGAGTACGGCT
>JBGTHX010000163.1:0-2432 GCA_041746055.1 Lewinella sp.
CTCGAAGCTTTGTTTGACGATCTCCAGGCGTTCCTCCCGGCTGTATCGTTTGTGAGGTTTTGACATGACGTCGGATTGAAGAAATGAAAGATAGCTAACCCTTCAGGCCAAAGCCACTGTCCATTTCGGTGAGCACCTCCATCAGACTACAAGACTACCGTACTACCATGCCACATTACCCCGGTACTACCCGACTACCGTACCATAAGATTACCGTACTACACTGCTACCCAACCTTTTCCGCGCGCAGTTCCTCCTCCAAAGTAGGTTCCAGCACCAGCCGCACGGCCCGGTTGTAGGTGACGTAGTTGCCGACCCAGCTCAGGAAGGTGAACAGGCGGTTGCGGAAACCGATGAGGTAGAAGATGTGGACGAAGGCCCAGACGAACCAGGCGGGGACGCCGTTGAAATGGACATTGCGGGGCAAATCTGCTACCGCGCGGTTGCGCCCGATGATGGCGAGGTTACCCTTGTCGAAGTAGTGGAAGGGCTCGGGCTGCTTGCCGATTGCGAGGCGGTTAAAGTTCTCGGCGAGCCGCTTGCCCATCTGGATGGCAACCTGGGCCACGCCCGGGTGCCCCTTGGGCCAGTCCGGACTGGTGAGGGAGGCCACGTCGCCCAATGCATAGACGTTGTCGTAGCCGTGTACGCGGAGTTGGTCGTCGATCACGTACCTGGCCTTGCTCACGCTCTCGCCACGGAGGCCTTCGATCACCTCGCCGGTGACGCCGGCCCCCCAGATCACGGTGCGGGCCTCGATGGTGCTGCCGTCTTTGAAGGTGGCCACGTGTCCGTCGTAGTCGGTCATCAGTTGTCCGAAGCGGAGCTCGATGCCCATTTCCTCCAGGTTGCGGTAGGCATCCTGGCTGGATTTGTCGGAGAAGGCCTCGAGCAGTTGCTGGCCACCCTCTACGAGGATGAAGCGCAGCTCATCGATGGGCGTATCGGGGTAATCGTAGGCCAGTACGTGGCGCTTGAGTTCCGACAGCGCGCCGGCCAGCTCCACGCCGGAGGGGCCGCCGCCCACGATCACGAAGGTCATCAGGCGCTGCCGTTCGGCGGGGTCGTCGGTGAGGTCGGCCCGTTCCAGCGTCTGGAAGATGTGGTTGCGCAGGTTGCGGGCGTCGGGGACCGTTTTGAGGGGCAGGGTGTGCTCCTCGAGGTTCCGGTTGCCGAAGAAGTTGGCCCGCGTGCCGGTAGCCAGCACCAAGTGGTCGTAGTGGATGCTGCCGGCCCCAGTGCTCACGCACTGAATGGTGGGGTCCACGCCGTGGACCTGTAGCATCCGGAAGTGGAAATCTTTCTTCTTGCGGAAGGCCTTGCGCAGGGGGCCGCAGATATCGGGCGCCTCCAGGCCGGCGGTGGCTACCTGGTACAGCAGCGGGGCGAAAGTGTGGTAGTTGTGGCGGTCGAGCAGCACCACCTGGTAGTGGTCGGTGTGGAGCTTGTGCACGAAGTTCAGGCCGGCGAATCCACCGCCGATCACTACGATGCGCGGTTTGTCCTGGGGGTCAGGTAAATTGAGTGGATCCATGGCTGTGGGGTAGGTAGATACATAACGTGTGACGACACTGCAGGTGAGAAGTCACGGGTTTGGAACAAGCCCCATCTTTCGCACAAGGTTCGTTCCCACTGGGTTACCGCGGTACAGATCGTGCCACCCGATCGGCAGCAAGTCACCGGCGAACCCGGCATCGCTCCCACCCCCCTACTTTACCCACGCAATCCCTCTACCCATGCTCAGCATCCACGAAGAACCCGGCACTAACATCATCTACACCACCGCTATCGGCAAACTCGACCAGAACGACTACGACCGACTGTTGCCCCTGGCCGAAGCCATCATCAAGCGCGAGGGCAGCATCCGCTGGTACTTCGAAATGGAGGACTTCGACGGCTGGACCACCGGCACCGCCTGGCGGGACCTCAAGTTCGATGTCAGGCACGCCAGCGATTTCGAGAAGGTAGCCATCGTAGGCCGCCAGGAGTGGATGCGCTGGGCCACGGAAGTTATGCAACCCTTCACGAGCGGCGAGGTCGAGCACTTTTCCCTCGAGGAGCAGGCGGCGGCCAAAGCCTGGATCCAGGCCTGAACCTGGCAAACGCGCATCCTGCAGCCCGGCCCCGGCAGTCATGTATCGTACGCTAACCCCGGGATACGCTGGTTGTGGTTACGGCGGGGACTCGGGTGCCGGGCAAGTCGGATCAGCCGACCCGCACTTCTTGGTGCACCGCTTCCGACAGCGCGGACAGCCAGGTGAGGTCGCCTTCCAGCCCGTTACCTACCACGAGCAGGTCCGCTCCCGCATCCAGGGCCATGCGCGCCGTGGCGGGCGTGCGGATGCCGCCGCCGACCAGCAGGGGCAGGTCCACCTCGGCGCGAACGGCACGGATCAGCTTCGGATCTACGGGGTTCAGCGCCCCGCTGCCGG
>JBGTHX010000164.1:0-2279 GCA_041746055.1 Lewinella sp.
GGCCCGTCCACCCAAGGCTGTCGGGTAGCCAGGCCTGTGGCCTGGCTCTTTTCTGACGGGGGATGAAGATGGTGCGTAGGGATGTGCAGGCCGGGCCACAGGCCCGTCCACCCGGCCACGTACCGTACCTTCGGATTGGTCACCCCCCCGGCACCTGCGGCCCCGCCCCCCGGCAACTTTGGTTCGCAGCAGCCGTTTTCGAGCAAAGCCCACATTCGATGTACCGTTACCTGCTTTTTGCCCTCGTCCTGTTGCTGTCCGCCGGCTGTACCTATACTGCCAAGATCACCGACGGGGCCACGGCCGTAGACCGCAAGCAGTACGATGTCGCCGTGCCGATGCTCGAGCGCGAGTACAAGCGCGCCAAGACGCGCGGCGAGCAGGGACGCATCGCGCTGGACCTCGCCACGAGCTACCGGGAGACCGGCCGCGACGAGCAGGCCGTCGACTGGTTTCAGACCGCCTACGACAACGGCATAGGTCCCGATGCCCTCCGGGAAAAGGCCGCCGCCCTTAAGCGGCTGGAGCGCTACGAGGAAGCCATCCAGACCTACACCGACCTAGGCTTCGAGATCGGCTCCCGCTACGAATTCCGGAAGGACATCGCCGGAGCCCAGCTCGCCCTGCGCCTCAACGCCGAGCGGGAAGCCCAGGATACCCCCGAATACGAAGTGAACCCCGTAGGCTTCAACAGCCCGGCGGCCGACTACGCGGCGGTGTCGTATGATGACCGGCTGATCTTCACCAGCGACCGCGGGGCCTCCACCGGCGACGAAACCTACAAGTGGACCGGCCGCAGCTTCAGCGATCTATACGAAGCCAATGACGGCACCGCTTCGGCCGCAACCCCCTTCAACCCCTCCCTGAACACCGAATACAACGAGGGCACCCCCGCCTTCAGTCCGGACGGCAACACCATGTACTTCACCCGCTGCGCTCCCCCGGAGAAGCGGTCCGATGCCTACTGCGGCATCTACCACAGCGAACGCGTGGGGGAAGGTTGGGGACCGGCCGAGAAGCTGGCTTTCGTGACTCCCGATGCCAACTTCATGCACCCCGCGGTGAGTGCCGGCGGTGACCGGCTGATCTTCTCCGCCAACCTGAATGAAGGCTGGGGCGGCTACGACCTCTACGAAGTGACCCGCCTCCCCGATGGCAACTGGGGGGAGCCCGACCTGCTCAACCGCGCCATCAATTCCGAGGGCAACGAGCAGTTTCCCACCCTGGACGGCGACACGCTTTACTTTTCGAGCGACGGACTGGAAGGACTGGGCGGACTCGACATCTACAAAACCTGGCCCCTCGAGGACGGCCGCTACAACGCCCCCAAGAACCTGAAGATGCCCGTCAACAGCGGCGCGGATGACTTCGCCTACACCATCGTCAAGCGCGACGGAACGGGCGTGGGCTCGACCACCAAGGGATACTTCAGCAGCTCCCGCCCGGGCGGCGCCGGCAGCGACGACATCTACGCCTACACGAAGACGGTGCTGCCCCCGCCCCCGCCGAGTCCGGACCCGATAGTATACCGCAACGTACTGGACGTCACCGTGGTGGAGAAGATCCTGGAAGACCCGGCCAACCCCCGCAGCCGCGTGCTCGGCCTGCGGCCGGTACCGAATGCTTCCGTCATCGCCAGCATCGGAGACCAGAGCCGGACGGTCAACACGAACGAGGAGGGGCAACTCAGCCTGGTGCTCACCGACAACCAGACCTACAATTTTCGCGCCGAGCGCCCGGATTACCTCTCCGACGAGGGCCGCTTCAGCAGCCGGAACCTGCCCCAGGACCCCGAGGCCCCCGAGCAACGCTACGAGCTGGAACTGGAGATCGAGAAGATCTACCGCAACCAGGAGATCGTGCTGGAGAATATCTACTACGATTTCGATGAGAGCTTCATCCGGGAAGACGCCCAGCCCACCCTGAACGAGCTTACCCAAACGCTCGAGCGCAACCCCGGCATCCGCATCGAACTCGGCAGCCACACCGACTGCCGCGGCCGCGACGACTACAACGAGACCCTCAGCCAGGCCCGTGCCCAGGCCGCCGTCGACTACCTGATCTCCAAAGGGATCGGTGCCGACCGCCTCACTGCCCGCGGCTACGGCGAAAGCCAGCCCATTGCCACCTGCATCTGCGAACGCTGCACCGAGGAACAGCACCAACTCAACCGGCGGACTACTTTCCGGATCTTGGAGTAGCGGCTACTTAGGTAACCGCACCGCCTTGATATTATACCCCTCGCTGCTCTCGTGGTCGTAGAGCTCGATCTGCGTCTG
>JBGTHX010000165.1:0-4800 GCA_041746055.1 Lewinella sp.
AATCCGATCGTGCAGACCTACGATAGCAACAAGCGCGTCAACAGCCTCTACGGCCTGCTCTCCCTGGCCTACGACGATAAGGTGTTCGTCGACCTGACCGGCCGCAACGACTGGTCGAGCACCCTTCCGGTGCAGAACAACGCCTTCTTTTATCCCTCGGCCAACGTCAGCGTCATCCTGTCCGAACTGCTCGACCTCCCCGCCGCCCTGAGCTACCTGAAGTACCGCTTCTCCTTCGCCCAGGTGGGCAACGATACCGACCCGTACCGGACCGTCAAATACTACAACCAGAGCGCCTTCCCGAGCTCGGCCGAGCTGTCCACCAACCTCTACAATGCCAACTTCCGGCCGGAGATCACCACCAGCTATGAAACCGGTTTCGAAGTCCGCCTGCTCAGGAGCCGCCTGAGACTGGATGCCACGGCCTACCAGACCACGACGAAGAACCAGATCATCTCCATCCCGCTCGACATCACCACCGGCTACAGCTCCGCCGTGCTCAACAGCGGGGAGGTCCGTAACCGGGGCGTGGAGTTGACCCTGAGGGGCACGCCCATCAAACAGGCCCGGATGAACTGGAACACTACCGTGACTTTCTCCCGCAACTGGAACGAGGTGCTGGCTCTGGCCGACGGAATCCAGGGCCAGCAGCTGATCGGCTCCGCCGGCCAGGCCGACATTATCGCCAAGGTGGGCGGTACGACCACCGCCATCTACGGGGCTGCGTTCGTGCGCTCACCCGATGGGCAGATCGTGTACGACGAGGCGGGCCTGCCCGCTTACCCGGACGACGTCTCCTACATCGGTGATGCAAGCCCCGACTGGAAAGCCGGACTCTATAACAGCTTCAGTCTCGGCAACGTAACGCTGAACGTCACCCTGGACGGACAGTACGGCGGCATCATCTACTCCCAGACCCACCACAAACTCGTCCAGCAGGGCAAGCTCCGCTCCACCTTCACGGGTCGCGAGGATGGTTACATCGTCGGCGAGGGCGTCGTCCTCAACGACGACGATACCTACTCTCCCAATACGACCCGCGCTATCACCCCCGACTGGTACAACCGGTACTACCGCCGGGCCAACGTCGAGTCCAACTCCTTCAACGCCTCCTACCTGAAGCTGCGGGAGGTGGTGCTGCAGTACGACTTTGCCGGGGCGGCCTGGCTGGACCGCCTGCACGTCCAGGGGCTGCAACTGGGATTGTTCGGCCGCAACCTGGCCGTCCTGTCCGATTTCCCCATCTACGACCCGGAAACTGCGGCGCTGAACGGCAATACCATCCTGCCCGGGGCGGAGATCGGGCAGATGCCCTCCCCGGCTACCTACGGCTTTAACCTCAAGCTGACGTTGTAATTCCCCCGGCCCCCAGGGGGCTGCCAAGAAAAAAGAACATGAAGTACACCTGTCTACCCCTGCTCCTGATTCTCCTCACCGCCTGCAGCGAAAACTTTGAGCAGATCAACGAAGACCCCAACCGGATTACCCAGATTAGCCCCGGTACCCTCCTCAATCCCCTTCTCTACGACCTGGCCACCCACAACGCCGGCCGGAGCCACTCCATCACTTTCGACCTGATGCAGGTCACCGTGCCCTTCCCCAGTGTGTCCGGCGGACTGCACCGTTACGACGTCAGCCAGAACATCGGCAACTCGTCCTGGTACTGGTATTACCGTATGGCCAACAACGTCAGGGAGATGCATGCCGCCGCAGTCGAAGCGGAGGACCCCAATTACGAAGCCATCGCGCTCACCCTGAATGCCATGGTCTACGCCAACCTCACCGACCTGTTCGGTCCCGTACCCATGCAGGAAGCCTCGCTCGGGGAGGAAGGCAACTTTTATCCCGCCTTCAATTCGCAGCAAGAAGTGTACGCCACTATCCTGGCAGACCTGGATCGGGCCAACGCGCTCTACGATGAAGAACGGGACATGGTTTACGCCCCCGATATCCTCTACCAGAACGACATCTCGCGGTGGCGGAAATTCACCAACTCCCTGCATTTGCGTCTCCTGCTGCGGGTATCCAACCGGGCGGAATTCGGCTCCTACGGGCGGCTGGCCGCCCTGGTCAACGACCCCGGACAGTATCCCTTCATGACCGCCGTGGAAGAATCCGCGGTACTCCAGGTGACCGGCGTGACGCCGAACGTGTCCCCCTGGGGCCGCCCGCAGGATTTCCGGCTGGGCACAAAGATGGGCGCCTTCTTCGTCGATCACCTGAACGAACTGGACGACCCCCGGCGGCCCGTGATCGCGACCCTGGCCCGGGATTCGGCCGACACCAGTATCGGCTACCGGGGCATCCCCAGCGCCTACGCCGGGCCGGAATCCCAGTTCACCTACGATGCCTCCACCCTCAACATCGACCAGGTGACGAACCCGATGGAGATCTACATCCTGACCTACGCCGAGGTAGCCTTCATCAAGGCCGAACTCGCGCAACGCGGGTTCCTGGACGGAGCCGACACCCACTACGAGGCGGGCGTCACGGCCGCGATTGAACAACTGGGCACCAGCGTCCCCGCCGGATATTTCGACAACCCCTCCGCCGCCTACGACGGTACCCTGGCCCGCATCCTGCTGCAGAAGTACTATGCCCTCTACTTCGTAGACTACCAACAGTGGTTCGAATACCGCCGCACCGGCCTGCCGGAGCTGCCCACCACCGAGGCAATGCTCAACGACGGACGGATGCCCGCCCGATTCTACTATCCCCAAGATGTCCGGACCAGTAACCAGGTCAACTACGAAGCGGGCCTTGACCTCCTGGGAGGCCCCGACAACATCAACACCCACGTATGGTGGGATACCGTCGATTAACCCATAAACCAGCATTCAGCGATGAAAAACACCATCCTTACCGCGCTACTCCTGTTGACCCTGACCGCCACCTCCCTGGCGCAGTCGTCCGCCTCCGGAACCGTCTTTGCGGACGCCAACCGGAACGGGCGGCAGGACCGCGGCGAAACGGGCCTCGCGGGGGTCAGCGTAACCAACGGAGAGGCCGTCGTACAGACGGACGCCGCGGGCCGCTACACCCTAACAGTCGGCAACGACGCCGCTATTGCCGTGATCAAGCCCTCCGGCTACGCCATGCCCCTGGACGATAACAACCTGCCGCAGTACTACTACCTCCACAAACCGACCGGCTCGCCCCCGTCCAAATTCTCCGGCGTACTGGCTACCGGTGCACTGCCGGAGGCCATCGACTTCGGACTCCTCCCCGCGGAGGAAGCGGAAGAGTTCACCGCCCTGATTTTCGGCGACCCCCAGCCCTACACCCTGGAGGAAATCGAGTACTTCGCGCGCGGCGTGGTGGCCGAGGTGGAGGGCATCGAGAACGTGGCTTTCGGCCTCAGCCTGGGTGACTTAGTAGGTAACGACCTGGACCTCTTCAAGCCCTACAGGGCAGCCGTGAAACGCGTGGGCATTCCCTGGTACAACGTGATGGGTAACCACGACCTGAATTTCGACGCCCCCACCGACGAACTGGCCGACGAAACCTACGAGGCTCACTTCGGCCCCGCCAACTACGCCTTCAACTACGGGAAGGTGCACTTCATCGTACTGGACGACATTCTCTACCCGGACCCCCGCGATTCCAGCGGCTACTGGGGTGGCTTCCGGGAGGATCAGCTCAACTTCGTCGAGAATGACCTGCAGTTCGTACCCGAGGATCACCTTATCGTGCTGGCCTTTCACATTCCCCTGGACGAAGCCGGTGGTGAAACCTACCGCGATGAAGACCGCGAGCGCCTGCTGGGCCTGCTGGAGCGTTACCCCCGTACGCTATCGCTGTCGGCGCACACCCACATCCAGCGGCAAGACTACTTCGGTGCGGAAGCGGGTTTCGGGCGCGACACCCCCCACCACGAATACAACGTGGGCACCACGTCCGGCGACTGGTACTCCGGCCTCCTGGACGAGGAGGGCGTACCGGTGTCCACCATGCGCGACGGTACGCCAAAGGGCTACGCCTTCCTTCACTTCGACGGCAACGCCTACACCACCGAGTACCGCGCGGCGGGCAAGCCGGAAGACCACCAGATGGAAATCTTCCATCCGCAGGTCGTAGCCCACGGCCGCAATACCAAGGCCGGCATCTACGTCAATTTCTTCATGGGGCGCGAGGGCGATGAGGTGCGCTACCGCGTAGACGACGGCGAATGGGAGCTTATGGAGCGCATCGAAGAGCAGGATCCAGGCTACGAAGCCTCCGTTTACGCATGGGATACGGCCACCGATCTGCCCGGCGGCGGACGCCGCGGCTCGAACGCAATCCCCAGCACCCACCTGTGGCGGGGGAACATTCCCACCCGGCTGGATGCCGGAGTGCACACCATCGAAGTACAGGCCACGGATCAGTTCGGCAAGATGCACACCGGGACCAGCAGTTACCGACTGGAAAAATTGCCCGACTCGGGCCGTTGAGGCCCTCCAGCCCCCGCCGAAAACACGAAGGCAATTGCTTTACCGATACTGTCGGGTATCCCGGCCCCTGCGGTCCCGCCCGCAATGCCTAATCCGGTAGACTCTCCTTACCGGAGGATGGAATAGGTATCGTTCAACGGCAATGTGCAATAGTACCTGAGAGGTTCGCCGCCGGTGCCGGAAGTACTTACCGTAGAGCAAATGCAGCTGCTGAGCGATCACCCGCCCCTGACCATCAAGTTTGTGCGAAGCGATCAGTACGGTGATGATGCAAAAGCGCTGCCATGAGACCCCTTACCAACATCCAGGTTCAACCTGGCCACTTATCAAGCATACGGTCGATTATGAAGCTACCGGGAGCAACAGC
>JBGTHX010000166.1:0-9261 GCA_041746055.1 Lewinella sp.
GGCTACCGGGAGCCGGGCAAACAACTGCACCTGCTGGAGTGGCCCGCCGAGCGCGCCCTCGACCTGGCGGCCCTCATTCGCCACCTCGGCGTGCGGAAGGTGATGCTGTTCGGCTACGAGCCGGCCCTGCTGGGCTTGCACCTGCAGGTAGCCCACTACTTTCCCGTGACCGTCGGGGGAATCACCTACCTCCTGGCCGACAGCCTGGAGTATATCGAACAGACCAAAACCGACGGCGACAACCGCCCCGCCGCCGCCCTCTGGGCCGGCGTGCAGCAGGCGTATCTCTGCGCCTGATCCGTATCTTGCACCCATGACCAAAGGAAATATCGATCTGGCCCTGCTCATCCTCCGCCTCTGGTTCGGCCTCGAAATGGCCTTCGGCCACGGCCTCGGCAAGATGATCAAGGTGTTCTCCGGCAACTTCGAGTTCGGCGATCCCATCGGGGTAGGCCCCACGCTGAGCCTGATCCTGGCCGGCAGCGCCGAATTCATCGGCGGACTCCTGATCGCCGTCGGCTTCTTCACGCGCCTGGCGACCATACCCTACATCTTCACGATGCTGGTCGCGGCCTTCCTGGTCCACATCGGTGACGGGTGGGGCAAGATCGCCGTGCCGCTGCATTACGCGGTGGCGGCTACGGCTATCCTCATCGCGGGCCCCGGGCGGTATTCGCTGGACCACCGGTTGTTTGTGGAGAGCATTAAGTAGAGCTCGCTGCGCTCACGGTAGAGGACTACTTACCGAAGGCATAGCTCCCATCCACTGCCTTGCGGATGTATTCTCCCCAGGTGAGGTTGTCGCGGCCGGGTTCCTGCTGCTGGGCCCGCTCGATGGCGTAGTTGGCGGAGGTCTCGATGACCCATTCGAAGTTTTCTTCGCCTACGCTGAACTTGTCGGCGTCGGGGGCGGGGTTGCAGAAGTCGATGGCGTAGGGGATGCCGTCGCGGATCGCGAATTCCACGGTGTTGAAGTCGTAGCCGAGCCAGTTATTCAGCTTCAGGACATAGTCGTGGATGGTATCGAGGATGTCCTGGCTCACGTCGTGGTGCACGCGGTAGCGATCCAGAAATTCGTTGCGGGGCTCGTAGTGCATGATCTTCACGTGCTTGCGGCCAATGCAGTAGCAGCGGAAGTAGCTGGTGAAGTCGATGGCCTCCTGCAGCATCATGACGAGCTGGCCGGTCTCCTTATGGGCTTTCCACAGTTCCTCGGCGTCGTTGAGCTTATAGACGCTCTTCCAGCCGCCGCCGGCGTGGGGCTTCATGAAGGCGGGCCAGCCGATGTAGTTGAAGATGCTCTGCCAGTCGAGGGGGTAGGCCATGTTGGTGAAGCTCTCGTCGCTGGTGTCGGCCGGCAGTTCGGCGCTGGGTAGCAGCACGGTCTTCGGCACGGGCACGCCGGCGGGGCCTACGCTGAGTACGTTGTTGAAGAACTTCTCGTCGGCGCTCCACCAGAAAGGGTTGTTGATCACCGCGGTGCCGGTGGCGGCGGCGTTCTTGAGCATGGCGCGGTAGAAGGGTACGTCCTGGCTGATGCGGTCGATGATGACGGCGTAGCCCGGGTTGAGGCCCTGTCCCACTTTGTCGATCTTGACGGGCTCGGCGCGGATGCCGTCCACGTTTTTGTCGTTGATGCGCTGGATGACGGCGGGGGGGAAGGAGCGTTCGCGTCCGTAGAGGAGACCGATCTTTTTCATAGGGTGGGTTGCTTTTGTACTCCATAAGGCCGCGGTCCGACAAATGTTTACGGGGCGGGTACGCGGGTGCCGGGGCAAGTGCCGGAGGCCCGCTGTAACTTCATTACCGAACTCTCACCCATGCACCTACGGCTACTCCTCGTCTTTTCCTCACTGGCTCCCGTTCTGTATGCCCAGGCGGATTACCAGCTCTTCCGGCCAGGGGTGCAGTACCTGTATGATAATCCCGATTACAGTACGGAGCGGCCGGACGCAATCGCCAATGAGGTCTACGGCGTGCGGGTCGGAAATGGAGAATGCGAAGAGCTCTATACCTCCCTTCAGCCGGGTAGCGATCCTTCCGAATGCGTGCGGGAGGTGCCATCGCCCTTCGGTACCGCAATCTGCCAGTACGGCGATAGCACCGTGATGCGGCTGTATCCCGGGGACAGTCTCGTCCTTCGCCACGGTGCGCCATTCGGTACGCGCTGGATCGCCCGGGACAGCGCGGGTACCCGGGTCTACGCCGCGGTCACCGACGTTCGGCTAGGCACCGTCTACGGAATGGAGGACAGCCTCAAAACCATATCGTTTTACGTTGCCGACAGCGCCCAGTCCTACCCCGTGAAGGCCGTAATCAGCCGCAAGTATGGCCTGGTGAGCGCTCCGCGCTTCTACCGCATCCCTCGGGAAACGGAGCCCTTGCGGCTGGCGGGAGCGAGCGAGCCGATGGTCGGCCAGCAGCTGCCGCCGGTTGCGGCCTACGACAGTGTGGCTGTGGGCGACGTTTTTCACTTGCGCGAGCTGTTCATCGATGCGGATTGCGGACCCTCGGGCTGCACTGTATATTATTACCTGCACCAGCAACGTACGGCGGAGATCCGCACCGTGGAGCAGCGCGGCGATACCACGTATTTCACCTACCGGGGTGACCTGCTCACCTACCGAACGCCCCTCGACGGGGATGGACCGAATCAGGATTCCACCCTCGTACGCGATTCTATTTTCACCTCCTTCGTGACCGGCCTGCCGGAAGCACTCGCCGACCGTCAACCCGGTGAGGTGTACGCCTCGGATCCGGACGGCCGCTATCGGTACATTGTTATGGCGCAGCGCCGCAACTGCGGTCACCTGTCGCTCCGACTGAGTACGGACGTAACCTTTGAGGACGGTGACGACTGCGGCTTCGATAACAGCGCGGTGGATGGTGGGCCCCAACTGGCGTACACGGATTACGTACCCTTTTTCCTGGATTCCCTTTCCGGGCTGACCGGGCCGTATGTCCGCCAGTTGGTCTACGAGAATACGGCGGCGGGGGAGTGTGGGGATCCATTCGATTTCTCCGACATCACGATCGCCGTGGCGCCCTTCGACCCCGATTTCGACCGGGGCCTGAAGGTGTTCCCCAACCCGGCCGGAGCCAACGGCCTGCTGGTGGAACTGCCGGTATACCAACCGGATGTGATGGTGGAACTCTACGACTTCACCGGAAGGCGGGTGCAGCGGCAGCGCCCCGTCGCGCCGGCGATTACGCTGGATACCCGGGGACTATCCGCCGGAACGTACCTGCTACTGGTTAGCGACGGCTCCCGCACCCTGGCCCGCCGCCGGGTAATACTCCACTAATCCTGCTGCGGCAGTCGAATACTACACTATCTACCCTACAAAACGTGATATAATGCCCCACTGGTTGCTGCGCTTTTCCTAGTCCTCGGCACCTGCGTCCCCGCCCTGATACGGGCCCAGGAGCCCACCGATTATCAATTGTTCCGGCCGGGGGTACAGTACCTGTACGAAGACCCCGCCTACGAGAGCAATTCGGGCATCCCCGCCAGCCAGTTTTACGGGGTACGGGTGGATAGCCTGGGCTGTAATGAGGTTTATACCACGCTGGGGGGAGGGACGGGATCCTTCCCCCTTCGGGTATGCCATCTGCCAGACGGCGGATAGCACCGTATTGGATCTCGGACACGGTGGGAGGTTCGTGCTTTACCCGGGTGCCGCCATAGGGGAGCGATGGAATACTTCAGCGAGCGGACTAAACGTGACCGCGGAGGTACGCTCGGTGGATTCGGACGTAGTGCTGGGGCTACCCGATGAGGTGAAGACCATCGCGTTTTTCGTGAATGACACTACGGATACGAATCTGGAGATTCGCATCAGCCGACGCTACGGCCTAGTTGAGGCGGTGAACTTCTTCGATTTCCTCGTCGAGCACCGCACGCTCGTACTGGCGGGTAGGAGTGATCCTGCCGCCGGGGTACAGCGACCCCCCGCCGCGGCCTACGGCAACGCCGAAGTGGGCGACACCTTCCAGCTGCGGACCTACACGGGTAGCACCCACAACAGCCTGTTCTACGGGGCAGCTTTCGGCTGCGGGTCAGCGCCCCCGTTTCTTTTGAGGAGAATGATGGTTGCGGCTTCGATCAGGCCCAACTCGATGCGGGTTTGGGGCCGCTATATATAGCTGATAATCCTTTTCCGGTTGATTCCACTTCCACTATCGGCGGCCCCAACTACGTCACGCTCCAGTACCGGGGTGGCTCCGCCGGCAGCTGCGGTACTTACCTGCCGACGGAGGATCTTTTGCTGCCCACACGAGCTATTGCCCGGGAGGACCTGGACGTTTTCGTCTTCCCCAATCCGGCCGCCTCGGCGCTGAATGTCGTACTGCCGGCAGGCTCCAGCTATAAGTTACAACTGCATTCCCTGACCGGGCAGCTGGTAGGTGCGGCGCAGGGAGTAGGAAAGCTTTTTTCTTTCCCTCTTGCCGGATTGCCCGCGGGCACCTACGTACTGCTGGTGCGGCGGGGCGGGGTAGCGGTGGCTCGCCGGAGGGTTATCGTTCGCTAGGTGTCCTGAATCGGATCGGGATCCTGAGCCGGTGGGCGTTTCGCTCCAGGCCGGATGGGTTGTCCCGCTCCAGGATTAGGGTGCCCGTCTCCGTCTTCGGTGGCGTGAATTCCAGGATGGCCGAGTAGCCGACCCAGTTATCGGTCATCCAGTCACCCGCCGCGGTGGCAGGCGCCGTGATCAGTTCGTTGCCGTCGCCATCCTCAAGTCGCACCGGAAAGCTGCCTTCAAAGAAATACGTGCCCCGCGCCACGCCCTCGATGCGCAGCGGCGGGGATACCGTTGCGCCGGGGGAGGGGAGGGCCAGCTGTACCAGGCTGTCGCCCACCATAGAGCTGGCCGAGGGGGAAGATTCCGCGTCGGTGCCGCAGGCCGGTAGCAGGGCGAGTAGGACGAGCAGTGGGAGGAGGAGGTAGCGCATGGGATTAGAAATCACCGTCTCCACCTCCGTCACCGCCGCGGCTGCCCCCCTCGCGCTGGCTGCGGTCGATGCGGTTGAGGCTGTACTGGAAGCCCAGGTAAACGATGCGGCTCTCCCGCTGGAACTCGCTCTCGGTCACGATGCCGCCGGTTTCGGTGGTGAAGCGGTAGCGGCGGGTGTTAAAGACGTCGGTGGCGCGCAGGGTGACCGCGCCCTTGCCGTCGAAAATGTCCTTCCGAAAGCCTACGTCCAGGCTCTGGATGGTTTCGATGCGACCCTGCGGCCGTACCCCGGGGCTCCGGTAGAAGTAGGTGAACTGGCCCTGGATATCCCACGGGAGCTGGTAGCTGCCCTGTACATTGCCGCTGAAGAGGTAGCCGTTCTGGTCGATGTTCTCGTCCTGGTTGTTACCGATGATCTCACTGCGGTAGCCGTTGGCGCTGACGGTGAGGTCGAGTTTGTCGGTGGGGCGGTAGGTCGTGATGATCTCGATGCCGTAGTCTCGGCCCCGGTCGAGGTTGTCGCGGGTGCTCAGGCTCACGCCGCCCGGCTGGATGCGGGTGATGCGGCTGATAATATCGTTCAGCTGCCGGAAGTATACACCGCCGGTGAAGGTACCCTTGCCGTACTGCTGCTGCACGTTCAGCTCGAAACTGTTGATAAGCTCGGGCAGCAGGAAGGGGTTACCGGAGCGGAGGTTGAAGGGGTCGCCGCGGTCTACGAAGGGGTTCAGCGCCCAGGCGCGGGGCCGTTCGATGCGGCGGCTGTAGCTGGCCTGGAGGGTGGTGCTTTCGGTGAAGGAGTAGCCCGCGAATACACTGGGATATACCTTGAAGTAGTCGTTATTAAAGACCTGGGGGTTAGGTTCCAGCAAGTTGCTGGTGGTGTAGGCCTGTTCGGCGCGCAGTCCGACGTTGAAGGTGATCTTGTCGACCTTACCGCCGAAGGTGGCGTAGAGCGCGTGGACATCCTCTTCGTAGCGGAAGAGGTTACTGAGGCTGTCGACGGTCTGGTACTCGCTACCGGTGAAGGTCTGGAAGGCGGCGTCCTCGGTGAGCCGCTCGAAGGTGGTGCGCCAGCCGGCCGTCAGTTTGAACTCCCCGATCGTCTGCTCGTAATCGAGCTGTCCCATGCTGCGTTCACGGCTCTCGGTGGTGGGGGAGCGCTGCAGGTTGGTGCCGAGGGGATTGTCAAATGGATCCGTGATCAGCTCGCTGTAGTTCTCTACCTCGTTCTCATCGTTCTTGCTGTACTGCAGCTGACCGGAGAGGCGGCGGCCCTCCTTGCGGAAGGTCTGGTTGTAGCTGGCCTGGACTTCGTAGTCGCTCTCGTCGCTGGGTTCGGTCTCGTCGCGGACGCTGGTCCGGTCAAGGGCGCCCTCGCTGTTGAAGAAGCGCGTGGTACGCAGGTTATTGTTGTCGCCCTGTTCGAGCTGGAAGTTGCCCTGCAGGCCGATCTGGGCGCGGTCCGTAAGCTCGTACTCGGTACCCAGCTTGAACATCTGCGAGGTGCGCACCCGGTCGCCCTCGAAGCGGAATTCCCGGCTGAACAGGGAGTCCCTGATACTGCCATCCTCTTCTTCCAGCTGGAGGACGCCTTCCTGGTTGCGGAAGCCGCGGAAGAAGCGTTCGTCGTAGCGGCCGCTCACCCCGCCAAAGGAGTTGAACTTTCCCTTGCGCCAGTTCAGGTCCAGGTTGCCGTCGAACTTGTTGCCGGTACCGGCAGTCAGGTTCACCGTGGCATTGAAGCCATCGTCCTGCTTCTTCTTCAGAATGATGTTGATGATGCCCGCGGTACCCTCGGGGTCGTAGGCGGCGCCGGGGTTGGTGATCACCTCCACCCGCTCGATGCTGGAGGAGCTGAGCGACTTCAGGTAGGTGGCCGGGTCGCTTCCGACGAGTCCGCTCGGCTTGCCGTTGATCAGGAAGCGTACCCCGCCGCTGCCCCGCAGGCTCACGTTACCTTCCAGGTCGACCGTGATACTCGGGATCTGCCGCAGCAGGTCCTCGGCCGATCCCCCGCTGGAGGCGACGCTCTTTTCTACGTTGAAGGACTTGCGGTCGAGCCCCAGTTCCATGATGGCGCGCTGGGCGGTGACCACCACCTCGTCCAGGTCGGTAGCGCCGCCCTCACTCAGGTCGATCGTGCCGACCTCAATGAAGCGCTCGGAATTATTCAGCTCCAGCATCATCTCTTCGTCGTCGTACCCGATGAAGGAAACCTCGAGGCGGTAGTCGCCGTAGGGCAGGTTCTTGAGGCTAAAGTTGCCATCGATATCACTCGTGGTACCCCCGATCATCTGGCTGTCCTGTACACTGTACACCGCGATATTCGCGAAGCCGACGGGTTCGGCCTTATTGGTATCCATCAGCTTGCCCTCCACGGCTCCGGTGTTGGGCGCCGTTTCGGGTGGGGCGGCCGGGGTCTGGGCGCGGACGCAGGTGCCAAGGCATATTAATAAAGCGGTGTAAATCAGTCTCATGCGATCAGGGGTATTAATATTAGTAAAACGGAACCTGCCCTCGTCCGTTCTGGGAACCGTAGAGCCATGTACCCGGATCGTCGATTATAGGGGGTGAAGCGTGTAGCGGAAGGGTGCCTTATCCCTGATCGGCAGCCCTACGTGCCCCGGTGGCGGAGCCGTGCACGAACCCTGCCGGGCAATTGACGTTCACGGAGCATGTCCGCCTTTCCCGCCAATCTGGTCCGTGCCGCCCTCGACAATCCGTCCGCCGCAATGGCCGGGACCGACCTGCGCATCACCCTGCCGCTCACCCGCGCCCTGCTCAACGAGATCCTGGCCGCCCGCCCCGCGAATACGCCGGTGCGCGAGCTCCTGATCGACCCGAATTCCCGCAACCGCTTTCGCCTCTACCTCAAGGCCCAGGCCCCCGTGGTCGGCGTGATCTCGCGGCAGATCCTCATCGCGCCGGGCATGCCGGTCACCTTTCCCGACCAGCCGTGGCTGCGTTTCAATATCGAGGAGGGACTGGGATTTCTGGACCGGTCGCTCATCAGCGTGCTGCAGGGACAGATCGAGAGTAAACTCCCGCAGGGGATCGAGCTCACCAGCAAGTACCTCCGCATTCACGTCCCCGCCCTCCTCAACCACCTCGGGTACCAGCAACTCGTCCCGCTCATCCACTACCTGGAAGTCCGCAGCGATGCCAACCTCCTCACCCTCGACCTTCACCTCAAAGCCGAATAACCACATGCATCCCGTACTCAAGCACCTCCTCGCTACCGACTTCGCCGACCTCGCCGGCTCCCGCGTGGAAGGCACCTTTGCCGTCTCCGACGAAATGGTCAACCTGGGCCTCCACGAACTGATGGCACAACTCAAGGCACCCGCGTCCCCGCTCAAGGCCGCACCCGCGCCCTATGATAGTTCCGTTGCCGATCCGGAGCCCGCCCCCGACCCCCGCGCGCTGCTGGGGAAGCTGGACGTGGAAAAATTAAATTATCGTACCGAGATGGGGCGAACCGTGCTGGAAATAGCTTGTGGAATCAAACATTAAGCGTTACCTTTGCGCTCCAATTCTAAAATAAGGAACGCTTAATGCTAATTATCAATGTACGTGAGGGCGAGAATATCGACCGCGCCCTGAAGCGCTACAAGCGCAAGTCCATCAATACCCGCGTGATCCGCGAGCTGCGCAACCGCCGCGAGTTTACCAAGCCCAGCGTCAAGCGCCGGAAAGAAAAGCTGAAGGCGGAATACCGCCTGGAGAAATACGGCGACCAGTAAGGTCCCGCCCCCGGGGAGGCTCCGGCTTCCCGCCCGCTGAACGGCTTTCGGACCACGTGTTCCGGAAGCCGTTCTTGCGTTTCCCCCAACCCATTCGTCCGATCCGCCGTTACCCCCGCATGACCGCCATCCGCCCCCCCGACCTACGCGACCGTACCGAAAACCTGCTACGGGCCCTTACGGCCGGACTGTACGAGCGGGACCACGCCATGGGGCTGTCGCTGCTCACCGCCGTGGCCGGGGAGAGCATCTTTCTGCTGGGCCCTCCCGGGGTGGGGAAGAGCCTGATCGCGCGCCGGCTCAAGTTCGCCTTCCGCGATGGCGTTAGCTTCGAGTACCTGATGTCGAAATTCTCGACCCCCGACGAGGTGTTCGGCCCGATCTCCATCAAGAAACTCCGCGACGAGGACAAGTACGAGCGGCTCACGGACCGCTACCTGCCGGGCGCCAACATCGTTTTCCTCGACGAGATATGGAAGGCCGGCCCCGCGATCCAGAACGCCCTGCTCACCATCCTCAACGAGAAGATCTACCGCAACGGCGACGAGGACATGAAGGTC
>JBGTHX010000167.1:0-3235 GCA_041746055.1 Lewinella sp.
GCCCTTCTTCGTGGAGGGGCAGAATATCTACGACTTCAACCTTTCGTCGGCCGAAGCCGGCGGCTCGCACACCTCCGATCAACTGTTCTACTCCCGCCGGATCGGCGGGAGCCCACAGCGGGTGCTTGGCTCGGAGGCCGGTCGTGGCTATTACGTCGACCAGCCGCAGAATACCACCATCCTCGGGGCGGCTAAATTCAGCGGCAAGACCCGCTCCGGCCTCTCCGTGGGCTTACTGGAGAGCATCACGGAACGGGAAATGGCCACGATCGACCTGGCCGGCGACCGGAGCGAGGCTGTAGTGGAGCCCTTTACCAATTACCTCGTGGGGCGGGTGCAGCAGGACTTCCGGGGCGGCGACACCTACGTGGGTGCCATCCTGACGGGCGTACAGCGTGAGCTTACCGAGGATCCCGAGCTGGGCTTCCTGCACCGCGAGGCCTACTCCGGCGGATTCGACTTCACCCACCGCTGGAAAGACCGCGCCTGGTACGTGGCGGGTAATACGGTGCTGTCATCGGTACAGGGAAGTAAGGAGGCGATATTGCTGACGCAGACCGGTTTCGAGCATTTTTTCCAGCGGCCCGACGCCGACCATCTTTCGGTGGACAGCACCGCGACCCGCCTCAATGGCAGCAGTGGCATGCTGAAGGTGGGGAACGTGGCGGGCAACTTCATCTTCGAGACGGGGGCCACCTGGCGGTCGCCGGGCTTCGAGATCAACGACATCGGCTTCATGCGCAATGCCGACGAGATCAACTACTTCGGCTGGGCGGCCCGGCGGTGGCAGCAACCCTTCTCGATCTTCCGCCGCTACCAGTTCAACGGTAACGTATACACCACCCTCGACTTTGGGGGGCAACTGCTGAGCCAGGCCTTCAACTTCAACAACCACGCGAGCTTCACCAACTTCATGCGGGCGGGCTTCGGGGCGTCCTACGTGCCGTACCGCGCTTCCAAGACCGACCTGCGCGGGGGGCCTACGCTTCGGCGGAGTCCGGGCGGCGAATACTTCGCCTACGTAACCTCCGACAGCCGGAAGAAGGCGTCCGTCGCGCTGGAGGGCTACGAGTTCCGCAGCTTTGACGGTACCCACCGGGAGAATTCCATCTCGATCTACCTCAACTGGCAGCCGCTGGACGCCGCTTCGGTGAGCGTCTCGCCCAGCTACTCCACCTTTACGCGGGCCGACCAGTACGTGGCCCGGGCTGAGGAGGCCTACCTGGTCGGGGCGGTGGACCAGCGCACCTTCAGCACCACGCTGCGGCTGACCTACAATCTTACCCCGGACCTGACGGTGCAGTACTACGGACAGCCCTTCATCAGCCGGGGACGCTATGCCGACTTCAAGCGCTTCACCGGGGATGCCCTGGCCGACCGCTTTTCCGGCCGCTTTGTAGCCTTCGGCTCGGCGGAGACGATCTACGACGTGGAATCCGGCAGCTATTTGCTGGGGTCCGGGGGGCAGTACACGGTCTCCAATCCGGATTTCAACTTCATCCAGTTCCGCTCCAACCTGGTCGTGCGCTGGGAATACCGCCCCGGCTCCGAGCTGTACCTCGTGTGGTCGCAGGGCACCACCGCCAGCGGGGATCCGGGCAGCGGCCTGATCCGGAGCCTTGGGGACAACGTCTTCTCCGACGAGGTACGGAACAACTTCCTGGTGAAGGCCACCTATCGCTGGCTGCGGTAGACCCCTGACAAGAGTTTTTTAGTTGATTACATAGTCTTTTGGTGAACCGGCCGGCCCCCGCCCGCCGGTTCCTTTACCTTTGGGCTATGGCCAAGCTGTACCTCCGCGATACCCTCAACTTCCTGCGGAAGCTCACGCCCCGGCGGGTCGTGAACGCGGGGCAGGTGATCGCCAGCTACTACGCGACCCGCTGGCTGCAGCAGCCGGTGGTGTGGGGAAAACCCTTTACCGTATCCTTCGAGCCCACCACGGCCTGCAACCTGCGCTGTCCGGAGTGCCCGAGCGGATTGCGGCAGTTCACCCGGCCGACCGGTAACCTGAAGGCGGACTTCTTCCGGCGCACGCTCGACGATATCTCCGACCGGCTGCTGTACCTCATCTTTTACTTCCAGGGGGAGCCGTACATCAATCCGGACTTCCTCGACATGGTCCGCGAAGCCACCGACCGCGGGGTATATACCATCACCTCCACCAACGGCCACTTCCTAAACGATGCCAACGCCCGCCGCACGATCGAGAGCGGACTGGACCGGCTCATCATCAGCGTGGACGGTACCACCCAGGAAGTCTACGAGCAGTACCGGAAGGCGGGTAATCTGGAAACGGTGCTGCAGGGCGCCCGTAACCTAGTCAGGTGGAAGCGGGAGCTGAAATCGGCCACGCCCCACCTGATCTTCCAGTTTCTGGTCGTAAAACCCAACGAGCACCAGATGGAGGAGGTGGTCCGACTGGCCGAAGAGATCGGCATTGACGAGGTCAAGTTCAAATCCGCCCAGCTTTACGATTACGCGCACGGCAACCCCCTGATGCCCGAGCAGGAGCAGTACGCCCGCTACTACCAGAAGCCCGACGGCACTTACGGCCTCAAGAACAAGCTCCAAAATCACTGCTGGAAGCTCTGGCACAGCTGCGTCATCACCTGGGACGGCCTGGTGGCCCCCTGTTGCTTCGATAAGGACGTAACCCACCGCCTGGGCGACGTAAAGACGGAGTCGCTGGAACAGGTTTGGGCGGGGGATGCCTACGACGACTTCCGGCGGAAGTTGCTGACGGGGCGGGCCGAGATCGATATCTGTCAGAATTGTACGGAGGGGTGTGAGGTCTGGTTGGGGGCTGAGGTGTAGGGCGGGGGGCTTCGCCGCTTGGGAAGGGTTCACTACGGAGTTGGCACGGGGGGCTTCACAGAGGTTCCACGGAGTTGGGGGGAGGCCCCAAGTCCCCCGTCCCCCCAGTCCCCCCATCCGTAGAAAAAAATACCCCTCCTGTAACAAAGCACCCAGTTTGCTCCGTGTACCCAGCAAACGCCCCCCGTGCAGTCTTTTACCGTCCTCATTGATACCGTCCGCGATCGCCTGTACCGGCTGGCGCTGCGCATGACGGGCGACGGGGGAGAGGCGGAAGACGTCGTACAGGAGGTGCTGATCAGCAGCTGGCAGCGGCGCGACGAGATCGTGCGCCTCGACAATCCGCCCGCCTGGATGCTGAAGATGACCCACCACCGGTCGATCGACCGCCTGCGGTCGCGCCGCGCCCGGAGCGGCT
>JBGTHX010000168.1:0-3864 GCA_041746055.1 Lewinella sp.
CGCCGCCGGCCTGGAGGATTACGACGGTGCCGTGAACACCGAGGCGCTGATCGACGAGTTGCTTTACCAGCGCACCTATAGCCTGTGGGGTGAAGGACACCTGATGTTCGATCTGCGGCGGTACGGCCGCCTAAACACCGACTTCCTGCCCATCGACCGGGCGGGTGATGACATCTTTACGCAGTTTCCTATTCCGCTCTCTGAGGGCGTGTAAAACCGGGATGCCCGGACAATAGAAAAGCCCCGCGACGTCATACGTCGCGGGGCTTTTAAAGTTAGTTACGTAGTGGGGATCCCTACTGCAGGACGATGTCCTTTTCCTCCACCATCTTGCGCATGTTGATGAGTGCGTAGCGCATCCGTCCGAGGGCGGTGTTGATACTGACGCGGGTCAACTTGGCGATTTCTTTGAAGCTCATGTCGGCGTAGTGCCGCAGGATGACTACTTCGCGCTGCTCGGGGGGCAGGGCATCGACCAGCTTCCGGACCTTGTCGTGGGTCTGGCTGCGGATCATACCGTCCTCGGCATTGTCTTCGGGAGACTGGAGTACGTCGAAGATGTTGAACGTCTCCGTCTGGCCAACCTGGGGCCGGCGCTTGTTGCGGCGAAAGGAGTCTACGCACATGTTGTACGAGATCCGCATGGCCCACTGGAGGAATTTACCCTCGTGGTTGTACTTGCCACGCCGCAGCGTGTCAATGATTTTGATGAACACCTCCTGGAAGATATCTTCCGCTTTGCTGTGGTCCTTCGTGAAAAGGTAGATGGAGGTGTAGATTTTCTGCTGGTGACGGCCGAGCAGTTCTTCGAATGCGCGATCCTGGCCAGAGAGGTAGAGGTTGATCAGTTCCTGATCGTTGAGTGACTTGACGTCCATAACTAACACAGTTTCAATTTGGGATTATTTCCCGAAGCGGGATCCGGCGTAAACGCCAGGGACAGTTAGTGTAGACGTTAAGACGATAGATAGACTTTAGAACGGTAATAAGCGAGAGGCGTGCAAGCCTCGGAGCGCGGGGGGTGCAACCCCTTTGCCTGTCAAAGATAAGTCACGGGACGGCACATACACAATCCCCATTGCAGCCTTAACCGAATTTAACAGGCAAGCCGGCGGACGAATGGGCAAAGGGCATGGGGTGCAGGACGGTCCCAATGGGCAAGTAGATAAAGGGCTGAGCCGGGGGCATGGGGTGGAACCGAAGGTTTTCTCACAGGTTCGAAAAATTTTTAAAAAAGTTAAATACGAGTATCGATACATGGCCTTTTCCGCGATACGAACGCTATAATATGTGTTCGACCCACTTTGGCATCGCAGAAAGGCCGTCGACGAGGATACAGTTTCCCGGGCGGGGGGGGCTAACAATAGATATGAAATAAAATATATGTTAAGGTTTCAAAGAATCCACCTTTCAGAAATTTATAATTGCCTAAATATTAGTTTGTTAACTCTTAAATTTATCCGTTCATATGACCGAATCTTCCTGAATCGACTCGAACGAAGGGGCCGCTGACCGGTACTTTCGAGCATGAACACGACCGAAGCCACCGACCTGACTCACCTGGATACCGCCAACCGTGCGGATATTGAGGAGCTCGCCTCCCGCATCTACGCTTACCAGCGGGGACGTGAGGATGAGGACCGCTTCAAGCACTACCGACTCACCCGCGGCGTCTACGGACAGCGCCAACTGGGCGTGCACATGTTCCGCACCAAGATTCCCTTCGGCCACCTTACCCCCGACCAGCTCATCGCGCTGGCCAATATCTCCGAGAAGTACACCAATGGCCGCCTGCACATCACCACCCGGCAGAACGTGCAGTTCCACTACGTAAAGCTCAACGACAGTCCGGCTATCTGGCAGGAACTCGTCGAAGCCGGCATGACCGCCCGCGAAGCCTGCGGCAACACGGTGCGCAACCTTACGGCCAGTCCGCTGGCGGGCGTGGACCCCGAGGAGCTCTTCGACGTGAGCCCCTACGTATACGCTTCCTTCGATTACTTCCTGCGCAACCCCATCTGCCAGGAGATGGGCCGTAAGATCAAACCCGCCTTTTCCAGCAGCGACCGCGACAGCGCCTTCACCTACTTCCACGACTTCGGCTTTATTCCCCGGCTGAAGGCGGGGGAGAAGGGATTCAAGGTGGTGATCGGCGGCGGCCTCGGTGCCGTTTCCATGGTGGCCCACACCGCCTTCGAATTCCTGCCCGCCGATCAGATCATCCCCTTTATGGAGGCGTCGATCCGCGTCTTCGATCGCTACGGCGAACGTGAGAAGCGGATGAAGGCCCGCATGAAGTTCCTGATCAAGGACCTCGGCTTCGAGCGCTTCATGGAGCTGGTCCACGAGGAGTGGCCCGCCATCGCGCACAAGTCCTACGAGATCGACGAGTCGCTCGTACCGAAGCTGGGCGAAGTGCCCGCCGACGACTTCGCCGCGGTACAGCCCGTCCATCCTGCCGTCTATGCCGAGTGGGTGAAGACCAACGTACTCGCCCAGAAGCAGCCTGGCTACCACGCCGTAGCCGTCCGCGTACCCCTCGGCAACCTGGAGGCCGAACAGGCCCGGCTGCTCGCCGAGTTAATCCGTAAGTACGCGAGCGACGACATCCGCCTCAGCGTGCAGCAGGGACTGGTGCTCCGCTTCGTCCCGCCCAGCGCGCTGCCCCACCTGTTCAACGGCCTCTACGCGCTTGACCTCGGCCTGCCGGGCTACGATACCACCGCCGACATCACCGCCTGCCCCGGCACCGATACCTGCGCTTTGGGCGTAACCAACTCGACGGGACTGGCTCAGGTGCTCGAAGCCCTGGTGCGCGACGAGTTTCCCGAGATGGTCACCGAGGACGACATCCGCATCAAGATCAGCGGCTGCATGAACGCCTGCGGTCAGCACATGGCCGCCAACATCGGCTTCCACGGCTCGAGCATCCGGGTAGGGGATAAGATCGCCCCCGCCATGCAGGTGGTGGTCGGCGGCGGCATCGCTCCCGATGGCCGGGGCTTTATTGCCGATAAAGTGATCAAAGTGCCGACCCGCCGGGTACCCGAAGTGATCCGGATCCTCTTCCACGACTATAAGGCCCAGGCCAACGAGGGAGAATACTACAACGACTACGCCGAGCGGCAGGGCAAGCGCTACTTCTACGGCTTGCTGAAGTCACTAGGTGATACCAGCGAGATCTCCGACGAGGAGTTCTACGACTGGGGGCAGGACGAAGATTACAAGCAGGAAATCGGGGTAGGAGAGTGCGCCGGCGTGAGCCTCGACGTCATCGGCGCCATCCTGAACGACAGCACCAATAAGCTCCTCGCCGCTGACTTGAGCCTGCAGGGCAATGCGCCCGCCGATGCCGGTTACCACGCCTACTCCGCGATGGTCACCGCCGCTAAGGCCCTTCTGCTCTCCGAGGACGTGAAGTGCAATACCCATATCGGTATCCTCAATGACTTCCCCGAGCACTTCGGAGATCGCTTCGCCGAGATCGCTGACTTTCGCAATTACGTACTCCGCGTGAAAAGCACGGAGCCGGAGCCTGAATTCATTGCCGCCTACCTGGCCGACGCCCGCGCCTTCGTGAGCAAAGCCATCGTCACCCGCGAACGGCAGCTCGACAAGGAAGTGGTGAGCGAGTACTACAAAGCGTAACCGCCGCTGCGCCCTAAACCGTCCGGAATGAACCCCTCCAACCCTATTCAAGCCCGTATTACCCTCGTAGGCGCCGGGCCCGGTGACCCCGACCTCATCACCCGCCGCGGCCTGCGGGCGCTCGCCACCGCGGACGTAGTGCTGTACGACGCCCTCAGCAGCGACGAGCTACTCGACGAGACGCCCGCCCACTGCCAGCGCATCTTCGTCGGCAAG
>JBGTHX010000169.1:0-2670 GCA_041746055.1 Lewinella sp.
GCCACCCCAGCCTCGACGCCCCCTCGCGCAACGACCTGAACGCCCTGGTCCGCAACCAGCTCATGACCGATGGCGAGATCTACATCGTGCAGACCCTACTGAACGGATCGGTATACCTCCGGTGCACCCTGACGAATGCCTTCACCACGACGGACCACCTGGAAGCCATGCTGGCCCGGGTGACGGAGACCGCTTACGCTCTCCTGACTTTCCGTACAACTCTGCCGGAGTAGCCTGCGTTAACCGATCACAATAGCGGGGAAAGGCCGATCTTAGCCCCTACTAAACAAACCAGTCTTGCGCAAACCAATGAGAATACATCCGGAAGGTCGCCGGATGTTGGCTTTACTGTTCGTCGGTCTCACCGTCATCTGCGGTTTGGTGTATTGGAAAGCGCCGGCCCAGCTGCCGGTGGTAGCGGTTGCCGCTGGTTTGTTCTTCGTGACGATCCTCCAGTTTTTCCGCAACCCCACCCGGATGGTGCCCGAGGAGGCCGACCACCTGGTCTACGCCCCGGCCGACGGCAAGGTGGTGGTGATCGAGGAGGCTTACGAGCCCGAATACTTTAAGGAGCGCCGCTTGCAGGTGAGCATTTTCATGTCTCCCGTGAATGTCCACGTGAACCGCAACCCGGTCAGCGGACTGGTCAAGTACAATAAGTACCACCCCGGCAAGTACCTGGTGGCCTGGCACCCCAAAAGCAGCACCGAGAACGAGCGCACCACCGTGGTGATCGATACCGGCGAGACCGAGATCCTCCTCCGGCAGATCGCAGGGGCCCTGGCCAAACGTATCAAGAACTACCTCGAGGAGGGGCAGCAGGTGGTACAGGGAGAAGACTTCGGCTTCATCAAATTCGGCAGCCGCGTCGACCTCTTCCTCCCCCTCGGCACCCGCCTCTGCGTGAACATCGGCCAGAAGGTGAAGGGTAACAAAACCGTGATCGCCGAACTCGACTAATCCAGCATGAGCCGGAAGAAACGCCAAGCCTACGATCAGAAAACGCTCCGCGAGAAGAAGATCGAATTTCGCCGCCACCTGCGGACGTATCTGGTCATGTCCGCCTTCTTCGTGGTGCTCAACTTCGTCACCATCGGAAGCCTCGGCTGGGCCATCTGGCCGATCCTCGGCTGGGGCATCGGCGTACTGATGCAGGCCATGAGCCTCTACGGACCGCTGGCGGATCCGGAGGAGGTCCACCCCACCGAATCCTCCGCCGACCGCGGCACGCCCCTCCCCGATCTCCGCGACGAGGAGCTCGAGCTCCGGGAACTGGAACGGCGCCCTTACCGCGACGAAGACCTGGTGTAAAGCCGGGTAAAGGCGCTGCCGATCGGCACCACGCCCCCCGTTCCCTCGCGCAGGCGGCGCGCCCGCAGCAGGGTTTCCCGGCGGTGGGCGGCGTAGTCCGGATCGCCGGGGATCAGTGAATTTTCCGTGATGTAGCCATTGTCTGCCCCCGCGTGCAGGAAGCGACCGCCGCCGAGGTAGAAGCCTACGTGGGTGACCCGTTCGCTGCCGTCGGCACGGTGGCTGCCGAAAAAGAGCAGGTCGCCCGGCTCCAGCTTACTGAAGGTGTCGTCCAGCGGCACTTCGATACCCGCGTGCACCTGCTGGCTCGCGTCGCGGGGGATCACGTAGCCGTTGAGGTAGTAGGCCGTCTTGGTAAAGCCGCTGCAGTCCATGGCCTTCGGGCTGGTTCCGCCCCACAGGTAGGGCTTCCCGACCTGGGTGAAGGCGGTGGCCAGAACATCTTCCACGGACAGCCGATCGGGAGTGGACAGCCGCCGGTAGGGTGCCAGGTCGGCCGTACGCATCCACCCGCTGCGCCCGTCGGGCAGTAGTACTTCGCTGTGGCCGGCCCGCGTGTTTCCGGTGGCCTGCAGGAGGTCGCCCGCCACCAGTTCGGAGACGATTTCTAAACCGCCGGGCGTACGCACGACCGTAGTCTGGGCGGGGACGCAGGTGCGGAGGTCTCCCCGGAACCAGCCGTCGAGCCGCTCGCGGTCGGCCGGGGCGATCGCTCCGGTTTCCAGCCAGGCCAGGTAGCGGTCGGGGGTCCGGATCAGGTACCATCCATCCTTCAGGTCGAGCAGTTCCACCGGTGTGCCCAGGAGGGCCTGTGAGGTAAGCTCTTGGGAGTGGCCCGGTTCGGTGCGGATGTTAGCTACCGATACCCGGATGAGGCCGAAGGAATCCTGCTGTCCCAGCAGCCGCACCGCATTGCGGGTGCCCGGTCGGGAGGCGGCCAGGGAATCGAGGGACCGGTAGGCGGCGGCTACGGTGGTGTAGCCTTCCAGGCGCAAACTGTCACCGCGGCGTACGGGGTCTACCTCCACGCGGTCGGTGCGACGGTCCGGAGCCCAGGTCCTGCGCAGCCCGTCCACCTCCGTTTTCAGCGCTTCGTCCCCCTCCGACGGACGGGCCCGGGGCGCGCAAGCCAGGAAAAGGAATAGCAGAATTACTGAAATAGTTAGGTTTTGCATGGTTTTCTGGGTTATTTTTGCGAGTGTCCGGAACTTTTCGGAAAAACGTTGTTACTGTAACGTATTGTTTCACGGTTTTGAAGTAGGCTACCGTTTATGTGATTTTGCTTTCAATATCCTTTTGGCACCGCCTCCAACATTACCATTTGTTTTATCCCTTTTCCCTTTCATTATGAATTTATTT
>JBGTHX010000170.1:0-18881 GCA_041746055.1 Lewinella sp.
ATGCACCTGGTCAAGGACTTTAATCGGTTTGCCGGGGGCAGTCCATCCGACTTTATTCACCATACCCCGCTAAGCCAGGAGCAGTACCTCAGCCGGGTAGAGCGGTGATCCGAAGGTTGGCGGGTTTTTACTAGCGCGGCGGGGGCGGAACCGGGTACTTTTAATGGATCGATCATAAACCCATTCATATCGTAACTACCCTGGCTAATGACCACGCCAACCATCCACTATAGCCCAGTAATTGCCATAGTTCTCCTTACGCTCCCGGTGAGCAGCCAGGTAATAACCGGAACCGTAACCGACTCCGGAGGTGCCGGAGTGCCTTATGGACACGTCGTGCTCCTTTCGGCCTTGGATTCCAGCTTTCAGAGCGGAACCACGACGGATAGTTCTGGGACCTTTCGCCTGGTGTTTTCTCGGCTGGAAAACGCCACACTCAAGGTGATGGCACTTGGCTATGCCGAAATCTATACCCCAGTAGATCCTACGGTATTGCATTATGAAATCACCGTTGAGCCGGTCGGGGAAATGCTCTCCGAGGTTACCGTCCGTGGGCGAAAAATGCTTTACGAACAGCGGACCGACCGCCTGGTGATGAACGTCGCGGCCACGCCCGCCCTTAGCGGAAATAATGCGCTGCAAGTACTGCAAAAAGCCCCGGGCGTGTTAGTAAACCGGCAGAATAATAGCATCACAATGGGTAGCCGGGGCGAAGTACTGCTGATGATTGGTGACCGGGTCCAACGGGCGCCGGCAGCGGTCATTTTGGCCCGTCTGGAAGCCATGCCGGCCGAGAGTATAGAGGCCATAGAGATCATCCACCAGCCACCGTCCAAGTACGACGCCAGCGGAGTAGCGGGAATCATCCGGATCGTAATGCGCAACACTTCATCCTCTGGCACCCAAGGTGATCTATCCCTGACCGGGGGCTACGGCAGAGGCCCGAAAGCCTTAGCCGGATTGAGGCTCAACGGGCGTTACGGGAAGATTAACCTCTTCGGAGACTATAACTACAATCTCCAACATTCACGCGGCTATTCCATGCTGCATTACCGCGATTACGAATACCAGGGAACCCGCTATTTATACGAGAACAGATTCAATCTATCGGAATACCGGCTACAATCTCATTCGGGTAGTTTGGGTTTTGATCTTGAGCTGGACCCTAAAACCATCCTGGGTGGAGGCACCAGTTTTTCCCATTCCCGGGATCATTGGATGCCTTCGAGCAGCCAGTCCGCCGCTTTAGAAAATGGTCAACCGGTGACTTCCACCGTTTATATAATGGAGTCCAAGAACCCGCTTAGCAATGGTTTTGCCAACATTAATCTGCAACGCGACCTAGGTGCACGTGGCCAACTTACGGTGGACCTCGATTACGCAGGAATATGGTTCACGAATGAGGGTAGCTTGATCGGCCGGGATTTGCTGGCCGGAACCACGTATAATAGTGAGCGGAAGACCCCGGTGAAGATATGGACCGGGCGGATCGACCATAAGCTCGAACTGGGCAAGGGAAAGCAACTGGAAACGGGAATCAAGGGCACGTTCAGCGACATCGTTAGCCGGGGCCGCGTAATTAAAAATGGAGGGGAGGAATGGGAAACCGGAGACCTGTTCACCAGAACCGATTCCGTATCAGAACGAATCCTGGCCGCTTACGTATCCTTGCAGTCACAATTTACCGCCCGCTTACACGGGGAAATTGGCTTCCGATTCGAGCATTACAGCTACCAGCTGAAGACCAGCCGGGAGAACCTGGATGTGGATCAAACCTGGAACAATTTATTTCCTCTCGTCCGACTCAACTATGACCTGGACACGAACACTACCGTACAACTTAGCTTCAACCGGAGCGTGACCCGTCCTGCCTTCTGGATGATGGGCGGTTTCTTTATTTTTCTTGATCCAACCCTGTTTGGTTATGGCAACCCGACCCTGCAACCGGCCTTCGGTAGCACCATACGGTTGGCTTTGCAGCGGCACGCTTCGATATTATCCCTGTCCTATACCCGTAGCCAGAACGATGTCTTCTTCCAAAATACGGTAGATAAGCCCCGCCATCTCCAGGTCACCTTCGTGGACAATCTCGACCGGGCCGATCTTTTTTCCCTGGAGCTGAGTACCAATAGCAGTCTCACTAGCTGGTGGGACATGAACGGCACGCTCGGTCTTCGCTACCACCGGGTGCAGGATGAGCAGGGCAGGCCATCGGTCTTCACCAATGATATGATGACCTTCTCCGCCCAGTTCAACGCCACCTTCTCCTTGGGTAAGGGGTGGACGGCCAGCATTGATGGCCGTTACCAAAGCGATTACCTTCTCGGTGACCAGGTGCAATACGCCTATCCCTACTTTAATTTAGGACTCCAAAAGAAATTTGATGATGGCACCTCTGTCAGTCTTTCCGTCCAAGACCCCACGAATACCATCGGCCGTATTGATTGGCGGTACGATGCACCGTGGGAAGGCATAAGTACCTACGGCTTTAATAACTGGTCGGAACCACAGGTGCGACTCACCCTGACCACTCGGTTTGGTAACGAGCGGGTGAAGGAAAAGCGGGCCCGGGTGACCGGAGCGGAAGATATCCGCAAGCGGTTGTAGCTCACCGCTTACCCACGTCGGTACGGGATAAGGCGGATTAACCACCTCCGGGGTACGACTGTTCCTCCAGCATTTAGAGCGCCTCCTCCAACGCCCGTTCCAGCTGGGGTCAGGGCCTTCACTGAGAGCTTTGGCGTCTTGCAGCACTTCGATGTCCGGGGCTACGCCGGTATTTTTCCCGATGTAAACGGTGGCGATAGGATTGATGAAGGCCTTGTCGGGTGTAGGCATCGCCCCACGGTAGGCTATCCGCTTCCCGCTACCGGTCTTAGCTGGAAAAAGCTGGTTGGCATTGATAAATAATAACTGCACCCATTAGCCAGAGAGCGAAGGTCACAGGCTATTTTGGGGAAATTTTACCCCAAAACTCTCGCCAAACCAGTGTGAGTTTCATAGTCATTCTAGGAATAAGAAGTAAGAATTTATAATTTAGAGTGGTTGCGGCGTAGGGGAAGCGTACACAAGCTCCTCCGGTACTGCGGGCTTCTCCCTGCCGCAATCACCCGGAACGAGGCCATTTATAACGGCATCACCGTCTTCGTTAGGAACAAGGATCAACGGATACTTTCGATTAAGTACCACGCATCACTTTCCCGACTCAATCACCGCCCGCAGCTTCTCCCGCAGCTCCGCCGCCTTGAATGGCTTGGACAGGTAATCGTTCATCCCGGCGGCCAAACAGCGCTCCCGATCCCCGGCCATGGCATGGGCGGTCATGGCAATGATGGGGGTAGGCGCGAGGCTGGACTCACGCTCGTGGTCGCGGATGAGCGCCGTGGCTGCGTAGCCGTTCATCTCCGGCATCTGGATGTCCATCAGTATGGCGGCGTATCCGCCCTGCCGGGCCATAGCCACCGCTTCGGATCCGGTAATGGCCACGTCGTAGCCGTATCCGAAAATGCGCAGGTAGCGACTGGCGATGATGGCGTTGGGCTCAAAGTCCTCCACCAGCAAAATACGCGGGGGGGCGGCGTCAGGGTTGGAATCCGCCGGCTCGCTCACCGCCGCGGGCGGAGTGACTGCCGCCGCCGCCGCCGCCGGTGCCGCCTGCTCGCTCAGATCGATCAACAGGGGCACGGTTACCGTAAAGGTTGAACCCTGGCCCGGCGTGCTGCTGATTGCCAGGACGCCCTCCATAAGTTTCACCAGTTCGCGGGTAATGGAAAGCCCCAGGCCGGTACCGCCAAACTTGCGGGTGATCGAATTGTCGGCCTGAGTGAATTTATCAAAGATGAGCTCCTGATTTTCCGGGGCGATGCCGATGCCCGTATCCGTAACTGCTACGCTTACCCGGGCGCTGCGTCCGTCCGGGGCGACGTCCCGGTTTACCCCCACGCCAACCTTACCGCCCGCGGCGGTAAACTTCAGGGCGTTACTCGTCAGGTTCAGCAGCACCTGCCGCAGGCGTACCGGGTCCCCCACGAAACGGTCTGGATTACCTTCCGCACCAGCAATGGAAAACGCCAGCCCCTTTTGCCGGGCGCGCAGGGTCATCATGTTCCCAATACCTTTTAGCAATTCGCTCAACCGGAACGGCACCCGCTCCAGCTCCACACCTTCCGCCTCGATCTTGGACAGGTCCAGCAGGTCATTGATCAGCTCCAGCATAGACGTAGCGGAATGTTGCAGGGTGTCGACCAGGTCAGCCTGGACATCCGTCAACTGTTCGTGGTTACCCAGGAGGTCGGAGATGCCGATGACTACGTTGACGGGCGTACGGATCTCGTGGCTCATGTTAGCCAAAAAAGCTGACTTGGCCAGGTTAGCCGTCTCGGCCTCCCGTCGCGCCTCAATGAGCTGTTCCTCAAAGCGACGCGTGTTCGCTTGGTTACGCGCCCGTTCAATTACGATGCCGGCGGTAGGGGACACCTGATCCACTAGCCACTGCTCGGCAAGGGTGGAATGGGTCGGCCGGTCGTAGTAGAGGGCAAAGATGCCGAAGACTTCTCCGTTAGCCGACCAGATGGGCGTGGACCAGCAGGCCTGTAGACCGTGCCGGAGGGCCAGCTCCCGGTGGTCTGCCCAGTGGGCATCCGTGGCGATATTGGCGGCAAGGTACGCCCCGCCCGTGGTCGCCAGGGGTCCGCACGGCCCCCGCCCGTCCGCCAGCGCGAGGCCATCGATGGAGGAACTGTAAGCGACGGGCAGGCTCGGGGCGGCCGCGGTCGTGAGGGACTTCCCATCCTCGCTCACCAGCAGAATAGACGCGCGTACGCCCGTGTCGGTGTTTTCTTCGATGGCACCCAGGAGGCGCTCCAGGACCGTGGCCAGGGACTGCCCGTGCACCGACAGCTCCAGGGAGTGCTTTTGTCCCTCCGTGACGGAGCGCAGCCGCCGCTTCTGGGTGACGTCGCTGGCGGTGCAGTAGATGACCCGCTCGGCGGGTACGGCCCGCGTGCTCCAGCTCAGCCAGCGGTAGCTTCCGTCCTTTGTCAGGTAACGGTTTTCGAAGTGTTGAAGATCTTCCCCGTCCATCACCGTCTGGTAGACCTCCTGGCTAGCCCTGAAGTCGCCGGGGTGCAGAAAGTCCCGGAAGGGACGGGCCATCATTTCTGCAGGAGTCCAGCCCAGAATGAGCTCAGAGGCCGTATTGACTTCAATAAAGTGTCCGTCGAAGCTCAGCTTGACGAGCAGATCGGTCGTGAGGTTAAAGAATCGGGTGCGGTCCAGCTCGGCGCGGACCCGCTCCGTAAAGTCCACCGTACGGTGCAGGATGTAGGTGATCTCGCCCGCAGCGTTAAAGACCGGGGTGTTGAGGGGCTTCCAATACCGTTCCTCGAAGCCGCCGCCCGCCGCCGCCGACAGGGGGGCTACGGCGTACTTGTGCACCGGCATCGCGTGGGCCTGCCCGGTTCGCAGCACCTGCTCGAGCGAGGCGCGCATGCGCGCCTCTCCACCAGCCGTCGAACCGGCGGAATTGTCGGGAAAGGCCTCAAACACACCCCGGCCTACAATCGCGTCGTTGGTGGTCAGGACCGACTCCAAAAAGGCATCATTGGCGGCCACGATGGTGAACCGTGGAGCATCCGGTAGGAGGATCAGGTACAGACCTGGGGCCGCCATAAAAATCGACAAGATGTCGTGCGGGGTATGGGGGCCAGTATTCATGAAAGTTTCCTGTAGTGGCCAGAAGCGATGGCAAGAGGTTTCTTTTCCTGAGAATGAGACAGTAAAGATAGTAACAGCGATAAAATCTGTCCTAGTTGAACGAAAGGTGGTGGGAAAGCTCACTTTACCCCCCGAGTAGGGAGAAGGTGATCCTGCATAGCTCGACCTAGGTGTAGGTTACTTTTCGTGTAGAAGTGTAACCCAGCAGTTCCCTGCCTCAACTTTTGCAAAGTGCTGAAAAATAGGCGGTTTTCCCCAACCTTACGTTAAGTTAGTAGCCCGTGCGCTCCAATTCCACCTCGAGACCGTCGCGGGCGTCGCGTTCGGTTTGGGCCTGCTGGTTGCCGAAGTTGTAGGTGAATCCCGCCCCGAAGCGCTGGGTGTCGTAGGTCAGTACTCCATCAAGCCTGATCCCGCCGTAGTTCGCCGTGTAGTCGCGTCGGCGGTTGGTGCCGAAGATGTCGGCCCCGGTGATGCGCAGCTGCAGGCGGTCGTTCAGGAGGTCCTTACGCAGACCGAAGGCGAGGGACGGATTACCGGCGGCATTCATGGAGGCCAGGACGGCGTAGCGGTTGACGTAGCTGCCGGTCAGGTCGAGCTGGGCACCGTGGGGCAGCTTGATGATGGTTTGCAGGCGCAGGGAGAAGGCGTCGATCCGCAGGTCGAGGTCCTGGCCCTCCCGGTCACCCGCGTACCGCTGGTGGCTGGCGTCGAAGAAGCCCACGAAGTCCCAGCCCTCGGTCACCTCCAGGGGGTAGCTTATCGATAGCCCCAGCGCAGTGGCGCGGTCGAGGTTGCGGGGAATGAGCTGGTTGGTCAGGCCATCGGTAATCTCATAGACGTTAGCGACGAAGTCGTTGGTCACGTCGTAGTTGGCCGACACGATGAGCTTGCCGCGGAAGGCGTACGTAAGCTGGGTGCTGGTGGGATAGGCGGGGCGCAGGAAGGGATTGCCCGTCCAGATAACCAGCTTGCTGAGGGGGTTCTGGAAGGGGTTGAGGCTCATGTAGTCCGGCCGGATGATGCGGCGGCCGAAGCTGAGGCTCAGGGTGTGGTCGTTCTGCGGGTCGTAGGTCAGGTTGAGGTTGGGGAACAGGCCGGTGTAGCTGCGTGGTACCGTCTTGTCATCTACGTCCTGTTCCGCGAGCAGCTCCCCGAGCGATTCGGTGTGCTCGACGCGTAGGCCCAGGTCCATATTCAGTGACGGCGACAGTTTCACGCTCGCCGAAGCGTATGCCGCGGCTACGTTCTCGGTGTACTGGAAAAAGCTGCTCTGCATGGGGTCGAAGACTTCCTGCCGGTCGGCCACGTCGAAGTAGCGGAAGTCGTTGCCGGACACGATGCGGGCGTACTTCACCCCCGCGGAGAGGGTCAGGGCTTCCCAACTGCGCTCCAGGTCCACCCTGGCCGAGGCGAGGTCAATGTTGGTCGCGGCCCGGAAAGCCACGTCCTCCACCGAAAGCACCGTCCTGCGGTCGGGTGCCAGGAAGGTATTGGGCTGCACGGTGTGGTCGCGCAGGTCGAGGCGACCCACGCTGAGGGTGGTGACGACGCTCGTACGGTCGTCGATCGCCCAGGCGTGGTTGAGATTGCCGGTGAAGTTGGTGTAGTGCTGGTCGAAGTTTACTCCGGAAACCAGCACGGAGGTGAGCGGTCCGTCCGCGGATTCGTAGATGTCCGTATTTCCGCGCAGGTAGGTGGTCTGCGATCCTACCAGTCTCATGGTCGTGAGGTTCAGGGTATGCTTCTCGGAGAGGCGGCCCTCGATGCCGAAGTTCAGGTTGAGCACCGGATCCTTAAATACTTCGCGGGAGTAAACGTCCAGCCGCGCGCCGTCCTGCAGGCGGTTGTACTGCATACCCTGCAGCTCGGTGCTGAAACTGCGGGTGGCGTCGAAATTTACCTTCACCCGTTCGCCGCCGTAGTTGAGCGAGCCGGTGGCGGCGGAGGAGTGGTACATGCCCTGGCGGAAGTTGGCGCCGGCGCTGCCCTTGAATCCGATGGCGGTGTTCTTTTTGGTGAGGATATTGATTACCGCGTCGCCCGATGCTTCGTACTTCGCCGAGGGGTTGGCCACGATCTCGATGGCTTCGATGTTGTCCGAGGTCATGCCCTGCAGCAGGTTGACCAGCTCGTTGCCCGCCAGCTCGGTGGGCACCCCGTTGAGGTAAATGCGCACGTTGTGTTTCCCCGGCAGGGAGACCTTGGTGTTGAGGTCGATGCGCACGCCGGGGGCCTGCCGCAGCAGGTCGAGTCCGTTGGTGCCGGAGGCGCTGGGGCTGGCCGCGACGTTGAAGACCAGCTTGTCGGGCCGCACTTCCACCAGCGCCTTGCGGCCGGTGACGGTGACCTCGCCCAGGTCATTAGCGGCCGGGGCCAGGGTGAAGGGGGGTAGCGCGAGGGGGATGCCGGCCCGGACGGTAAAGGAATCACTAGTCAGGTCGGCATACTCCAGGTGCTCGATCCGGAGGGCGTAGGTGCCCGGGTCGGCCGTGAAACTGAACTCTCCCGCTTCGCCGCTGATGTCGCCCCGGACGAGTTGTCCCCCAGCCAGCAGCGAAACGGAGGCATATGCAATGCCTGCCGCGTGCTGGTCGGCCACGGTGCCGGAAAAAAAGGTGGCCGGGGACTGGCCGCTGACCGGTCCGCAGACCAACAACAGGGCGACGACCAAAAGGGAGAGGGGGAAGTTGCTTAAGCGTGACATGGAAGTGAATTGGCGTGATCGAAAGTGTTTCAACCCTGCCAAGGTGATTCCTCCGCACCCGCTGCCCTGCCTCCTTTTTCCGAACAAGATGGTCTGCTTTCCCAGTCGCCCTGGGGAGATCGCTTACCGCACCAGATGAACCCGCCGCATCAGTTCCTCGCGCTGGTCACGGCTCACCGGAATGGCCTGTTTGCCCATCACCACGTAGCCATCGGCCACGGCATCGATCTGGCGCAGGTTGACCATATAGGAGCGGTGCACCCGCACAAAATCGGGGGAGGTAATCTGCTCCGCCAGGCGGCCCATGGATATACTCAGCATATAGTCGGTAGTGGCGGTTTTAATGTGGCAATAGGCACGTTCCGCTTCGATGTAAAGGATATCCTTTAAAAAAAGCTTGACCATCTGGTCCTTGTGCCGGACGAATATGCGGTCGCTCAGCAATTGGGGTTCATTCGGAGGCACGGCAGCGGGCGCGGACGCGGGTGCATCGTGCAACTGGACGGCCAGGCTGATGGCCCGGTACAATTCGGTTTTCTGGTAGGGTTTGCCCAGGAAGGCGTGGGGCCGCGTCTGTCGGGCGCGCTCGAAGGTCGCGGCGTCCGCGTTGGCGGTCAGGTAGATCGTAGGGATGTGAATGCCCTCCTTTTCCAGCACGATGGCCGTTTCTATCCCGTCCAGCAGGCCCTTCAGGTGGACGTCGAGCAGCAGGATGTCCGGGGGCGACTGCCGGCAGTGAATGACGGCCTCCTCCCCCCGGGCCAGTATGCCGCTGATGGCATAGCCCAGTTGCTCGAGGTGTAGACTGATCTTGGCGGCAATGATCATCTCATCCTCCACGATGAGGACGGAAATCGCATTTTTCATACTGTTTCTTTAAGCCCTATTAGTCATTAAAATTAACCCTATACACTCACCCTCCGGCGGCCATTTTTCGATCGTTTACTGCCGCTGCAAATTACTACTCCCCGAGTCCGCCGGGGCGGCTCGGGGCGTAGTCCTGCGGCGTCCTCTCCGACTACCGGGTAAAGAAGGAAGGGGGCCCCTATATGGCTTTCCTCCGGAAAAGGATGCCTCGAGCGGCCGTTTCATCGATAATAGGGGTGATGGGAGTCGACCGGAGCAGGATCATCCGGAAGTCCAGCGTGGGCTGGGCGATGGGGGCGACCTCCGTTGCGGGAGCGGGGGTGGTCGGTGCCTGGGCGTTCATGGCGAGGCTGCCGGCGAGCAAAAGGGTGGAGAAAAGGGTGCGGTAAAGCATGGTGGAAGTGGTTTTGATTTGCTACGAAGTACGGACCCTGAAGTGCCGCTTTCCGGGTCCTCTTTCCGGACGGTAGGAATCCATTTCCGAATGGCTAAAAACTAATTTCGGTCCGTAGACCGTAATCGTTTACCTCCCGCAGTTCCCCGTCCAACTGGCTGGTCAGCAGCTGCACCAGCCGGGTGCCGAAGCCCGTTCCCTGCCGTAGGTGGGTCATCTTGCCGCCGCCGTTGTCGCTGACGGTGAGTACGCGCTTGCCGTTCTCCCGGAGTAGACTTACCCGGATGAAGTCCTCGTCCCCGGCCAATCTCCCGGCCGCGCCGCCGGCCAGGGGAACGCCCGTAAAGGCGTACTTGAAGGAGTTGGTCACCAGCTCGTTTACGATCAGGCCGACCGGGACGGCGGTGTCTACGTCCAGCACCAGGTCGGGGGAGACGTCGACGATGACCTCCACCCGCTCATTCAGGTCGTAGGTTTCCAGGAGGCTGTCGGTGAGTTCACGGAGGTAGCCGTCCATGCTTACCGTGGCCATGTCGTGGCCCTGGTAAAGTTTCTGGTGCAAGAGGCCCATGCTCGCGACCCGGCTCTGACCGGCTCGCATCGCATCCAGCGCATCGCCGTCCTCCAGCGTGGCCGATTGCAGCTCCAGGAGGCTGGAGACGACCTCGAGGTTGTTCTTGACCCGGTGGTGGATCTCCTTGAGGAGGGTCTCGTTCTCGGTGTTCTTGGCGGCGATCTCGTCGCGCTGCCGGCGGATGGTGTCGGCTTCCCGGAGCCGCAGTTCCCGTTCCTGCTCCCGCAGGCGGTAGCGGGTGTAGGCCCGGATGGCGAGCCCCAACAGGAGGAGGTAAATGAC
This sequence comes from Lewinella sp., assembly GCA_041746055.1. GTDB lineage: Bacteria > Bacteroidota > Bacteroidia > Chitinophagales > Saprospiraceae > Neolewinella. The sequence goes on from JBGTHX010000170.1 coordinate 10,540, forward strand.
GATGGCCCACCAGCGCAGGTAGAGCGGGGGCTTGACGGTGACGGGATAGGCGTCGGTGGCGGTCTGGTAGGGCTTACCCAGGTAGTCGACGGCCCGTACTTCCATCTGGTAGGTTTTGGGGAAGAGGAAGGCGCTCAGGTTGGTGTAGCGGAGGCTGGTCTCGGTAGTGCGCTCCGACCAGTCCTCGTCGTAGCCGGCCAGCCGCGTCTGGTAGTAAACCTCGTCCGCCTGCTCCCGGTAGGAGAGCATGGCGTAGTTGACGGCCAGCTCGTTGCGGCCCCAGTCGTTCTCCGCGTAGCTTTCGCGGGTGAGGTAGACGGGGCGCGGGGCGGTTTCTGCACGGAGCCACTTCGGATCCACGGACTGTAGGCCCTTCGGGGTGGACTGAAACACCTGGCCGAGGTCGTTTACCGCCAGGCCTTTCGGGGTCCAGTTGTCGTCGCGCATCAACCCGTCTTCCCGGAGCAGCCGCCACTCCACTTGCCGGTCCGACTTGCGAATGCCGAAGAGGCCGCGGGTAGTGCCCGCCCATACCATCTCGCTGTTCTGTGACAGCGCGGAACAGCTCTCACCGCCCAGGGAAATCGATTCCTCCACCTGCACGGTGATCGGATCGACAATCAGCAACTGCGAATCCACCGCGACCCATAGCTTGTCCTTCACCAACAGGTGAGCGTACACGGCTCCGAACTCCCGGTCCCCGAAACGCAGGGGGATCGATTCAAACAGCGAGTCGCTCGTGGGGATGTCGTAATACGTCGTGTATTCCGACAGGTTTGCAGGTATGGCCAGGGAGTCGTATACCCCCTGGGTGAAGGGCCGGCGCGTCCGTACCCACCCCCCCTGGCCGATGGCGTGCACGTGTCCGGCCGCGTCCTGATAGATCCCAAACGGGTAGGAGACACTCCTGGCAAAAGGTACCTGGATTTGCATTTGCGTAGCTCCGGCGCCCATTACCCATATCTGATCCTTCAGGCCCGACCACAAACTGGGCCCTCTCCCGCCGGGCAGGGAGTGCAAAGAGGGGACGAACATCGGCGCCGTCCAGATATAGTCGATTGTGTAGCCGGGATGGAAAGCGGGGAAGGGTTTCGAGGAATCCGCGTAGGGGTGGGGGGGGCCGCCCGTGCGGATGCAGACCACCCCGTCCCGCAGGGAGGTGAGGTAGATCCTCCCCGCGCTGTCCTGAACCGCCCCCATGACCGTAGTCAGCGGGAGGCCATCTTCGCCGTTAAGGGTATAGGGGGCTCCGTGGCGGGGAATTACCAGCAGGCCGTCCATCAGTCCCGCCAGCGTCACCGTATCCCGTCCGCCCCGGGCATTTTGCAGCCAGACGTCGGTGATTACGGCATTGATGTTCGGGTCCGACAGCAGCGGTGCGTTGCCCCCGAGGGCTGCGTCGGTATAGTGGGCGAAGGCCCGGAAATCGGCCGGCATCCGGTAGAGCCCGTTCAGGTCCGCGATCCAGAGGTCGCCCTCCCGGCTGACCAGTACATCGAAGACGGATCCGGAAGACAGGCCCTGTTCCACTCCCAGGGAGCCCAGGTCTGCTCCCGTATCCGCGTCCCGGAGTAATATCCCGTCCTCGCGGGTCGGGATCAGGAGCGTTTGCCGGTCGAGCGGACGAACCACGGACCCCTGGCTATGAATGGTATCACTGGTGACCTCCCCGCTTACCGGATCGATCGCGATGCTGACCCGACGGGCGTACAGTCCCCGCAGTCGCCCCCCGGCGTCTACCGCCGAAAGCTCATTGGCCCCTTCATGGGGTCGCTGCAGCGTACGGAGCACCTGCACTGCTCCGGAGCCGTCGGATAATTGCAAGTGGGAGACCCTGCCGGTCACGAACGATACCCACACCGTCCCGTCCTGCAGCGGGAGGATCGTCAACGCCTTGCCGGGGTCATCTTCCTGCTCCGCCCAGGCCATGCGGACCACTTCCAGGGTCGTATCCCCCGACCAGCGGTAGACGGCCAACAGGCTGTCCGTAGCCGCCCAGATGTTTCCGTGGGTATCCACATCCAGGTCCATGACGTTGGTGTGCGGCAGGCTTACCTCACCGGCGCGGTCGCGGAAGTGGAGGTCGTCGGGAAGAACGCCGTCCACCAGGGGTGCGGAGGAATAGGTGACGCCACCGGACAGGGCATTCAGATCCTTGCACCCCACCCAGAGGTTGCCCCGCTGATCCTGTACGATCTTGTGCACCGATCCGCTGCTCACCCCCCGGTCGGTGCCGAAGAAGGCCACGTCATTGCCCGCGTACCGGATCAGTCCGTGGTTGAAGACCCCGGCCCAGATAAAGCCGTCGTCGGTCTGGCAGAGGGTCATGACCGGTGTGCCGGGCAGGCTGAAGTTCTCCGTCGAGAATTCCACCGGCTCGACCGGAAACGACTGGGCGGTACCCAGCAGGGGGATCACGCCGGCAAGGAGCAGCCGGAGGGATCGTTTCAGTATGTTCATGTCCATAGTGTTGGAGGCTTGCGGGCCACTACCAAATATAGTGGCTAAAGTGATGCATTGCGCCCGTCCGTAGCCCATCCGGTAGTACGTAGCAAAATTCCATTGCGCTACCCGGAATAAAATTCCGACGGCATAAGCGGCACATACCACTTATGCCATCGGACTACCTGCGCCGTTCCGCCTATTGCAGCACGAAATCGCTGACGTAGAAGTGGTATTCCTGCTCCGCGGCCATAAATTTGAATCCATACTTCCGCGGGTAATACTTCCCGGTGACGGGGAATACCGCCGGCTGGGGAATATCGGCCTCGAAATCTTTCTTTTCCAGTACGAAGGCCCGGGTGATCATGGGCTCCATAAAGGTGGTTTTCCCGGCGTAGGAGCCGTAGATGAACACTTCCGTAAAGGCCTCCGAACCGTTGAATACGGGCTTGATAGGGTCGATCCAGTGGGCGCCCATCTGCGGTACCCCGCCGATATTGACGTAGTAGTCGGGAAGCGTGCCGGCCGCTACGGGCTGCATGAATTCCACCGTATCCATGGGCGTGATCGCCATGCGGTCGGACTCGCTGGTGTAGTAGTAGTGGAGGTCGAAGTGCGGAAGGTCGAATACGCCGACGGGCTCGTGGCCGTGGGGGTTCCAGTCGAACATCATGTGCCGGAAGGCGGTCTGCTCCAGCGCCCTGGCGGGGATGTCGAGGCTGAACATGGCCATGGCGTCGTGGTGGCCACCCAGCTCGTTCATGGACTGGTCGGGCAGGACGATCCCGAGTTCGAGGGGCACGCCGGCGGCGTCGGCCTGGTAATAGGTCTTGATGGTGCCCCCGTAGAGGTCGCCCGATTCGCCATAGGTGATGGCGGGCGCGCCGTTGACGGGGTCGTCGTCCTTGCAGCCCGACCAGCTGAGGGTCAGGACCAGGAGGAGGCAGAGCAGGCGGAAGTGGGAAAGGGTATACATAGTGATCATTGATTATTGGCCCATCGCCAGTTCGGCATTGGGCACGGTGTTGGAAATGGGCTTGACCGTGCGCAGGTAGGCGTAGATGGCGGCGATGTCCTCGTCCGTCATCTGGCGGTAGCTTTGCCAGGGCATCGGGGGAAGGAGCGGCCGGCTGTTCGCCAGTCCCTTATACTTCCCTTCCCGCAGCGCCCGGGTGAACTGCTCCAGAGTCCAGTGCTTCAGTCCGCTCTCGTCCGGGGTGAGGTTGGCGGAGTAGGAGGTGCCCCAGGGACCGATGGCGGCGGTGTTCGTCATGTTCAGCAGCACGTAGCCCCGTACGTCGGTGGGATTGACCGGGGGAAGCGCCAGTCCGGCCGGGTGACCGGACAGCATGCGGTCCATGTCGGGCCCGGGCCCCCGGTCGGTCATCTTGAGCGGGGTATGGCAGTCGTTGCAGGCCATGACGTTGACCAGGTATTCGCCGCGGTCTACTCGGTCGGCCTCGGTCTCGGCTGCGACTGCTGTTTCGGAGGGGGCGGGGTCCGCGGGTGCGGTGTCGGTACAGGCCCCCAGCAGCAGGAGCATAGCGGTAGGTAACAGGAACAAGGTGGTTCTCATCGTGGTAGAGTTGAATAAGGGTGTGAGTCAACTTCGGCGGGGTAGCCCGCTTACTGCAGCTTAAAATCGATCGGGGTGTAGCACTGTACCGGCACGGTCAGGCCGTTCTTCACCGCCGGGGCCCAGCGGGGCATCTTTTCGAAGAGGGCAAGGACAGCTTCCTCACAGCCGAAGCCCAGTTTCTGGTGGACGCGGATGTCCGATAGGGTCCCGTCGGTGCCGATGACGTAAGCGATGATCACCCGACCCTCAATGGCGTATTCCTTGGCGAGCTCCGGGTAGCGGAGGCGCTCGGCGATCCAATCCCCGACACTGGGCTGGACACCAGTGAGCACGGGCACCCGGTCGACGGTACTCACCGCTGTGGGGCCGGAGGCCGGGAAGCGGGCGCTGTCCGCCGGGGATACGGCGGCGATGGGATCACCCCCCTGCGCAAAGGCGATGGTCGCAACGAGCAGGAAGAGGGCGGTGAGGAAGAAGGAGGTACGGTTGTTCATGGCGTGTATGCTTTACTGGTTATGACCACCAAGTACGCGCCGTTATGCATCCGTTTTTCCCGTCACTTTCCGAACGGTAGGATTCGCTTTCCGAACCGTTTGGGTCATGCGAGACCGTATCAGCGTAAGTAGGAGATCGTCTAGAAGCGTGAGCTACATGATATCACGATTTTGTGCCTGCTTTTCCTCGCTTTAGACAACCGCGAATTACGGGTTAATATATGAGCTAATTTAGGTTACACTTCGTGTAGAAGTATAACCTATAAAAATCGCTTACTTCGCTGTCGGTCAGCTAGTTAGGCGAAACAGGTTCCGGCCATTCTGTTTTTAGGTTACGTTTCCCTGCGCGGACGGCGGTTTCTGTAACCTCCCGGCCGTACCTTAAGAACATGGCAAAACCACGACGCAAGAGCGCCACCGCCCCCCTTCGGTGGACTCCCCTCTACATCTGCATCAAATCTCCTTGTTTGTTAGAGTCGGCGGTCTAACGAGTGCCTTCTTGACCACTGGTGATACCGTAGATTGAGAAATATTTCTTGCTCTACAATACGCACCCTGAAGCCACTCTTCTAGCAGTTTGGCTCCCTTACTCGCATTGCAGGAAGTACAGCATATTGCAATGTTGTCTTTCGTGGCAATCCATACATCATTTACGATGTGCTCCCACGTTGGTCTGGTTTTTCTCGACAGGTGGTCTCTTGAAAAATCAACTCCGCAGTAGACACAGCACAAATCCCGTTCTACAGCACGGTCTGCCACATCCTTTGGTATCCCCCATCTGTTCGGCATTCTTCGTTTTTAATATTATTCGACATTCGATCCTGTAACCGGCTCACCAAAACTAAGATTTTTGATAGTAAAGTAGAGTTGGGTGCGTAGAAGCGTGCTGATCCGCCAAAAGGTAAGGCGGTTCAAACGTTCTCTTTCACCCATCCCAAGTGTCAGTGAACGTGGGTGTTTCGGCAACGGTAGAGCTAGTCGGGTAGGGCTATTCTGAATTCTACTTAACATAATCAATACTATGGTCTAACTTTTCTCGAGCCTGGGAAAAGAAGAAACCAATGGGTGGGTAAGCAGCCGTACAAATCAAGCCCTCCTCCACCCATGCCTTCCACTGCGGGAACCCATCCACGAATTCCGACCCGACGGAGTCGTGATGAACCGTCCAGAAGGGGTAGGGTGAAGGTGTTGCACCGGATCGTCCGCCGGGTAGCTGGCCCGCCGTTCCCTCAGCAATCCACTTGCCAGACGGTCGGAACCAGGGGCCGCCCTGGTTTGGATCTCCGCTTTGTTCCGATTGCCCCGACCTTGCCCCGGCAAACGGCCAGCTTCGCACATTTTTTGTCCGCGAGAAGCCACCCCGCATGGATCAACCACCTGCCCCGGGCGAACCAAGGCTTTATCTTCGCATGCCCTGAAAACTGACGAACGGTCCCCGACCGCGCGCTACCCCGGCGGCTCTCGATCCAACCGACCGGACCGGATCCGGTTGATGGGCGTACCATTTCCTTATCTCTCCAGTGCGAATGCGCGTGAAGCACTCCAGCAAGCTGCTGTTCCTCCTACTACTGGGTTGTGTCGGATCGGTTCCGGCACAGCTCAGCTTGTTTACCGGACCCTCCTTCGAGCACGAAGTCACCGAAAAGTGGGGCTATCAGTTCCAGATCGAGCACCGGCAGCTCCTGAATACCGGCCGGGAAAGCCGGGTACTGGTGCTGGCTTCCATCAACCGGTTAATTTCCCCCTCTCTCCACGTTACCCCCGGCGTCCGGCTCACGCCCGATTACGGCCCGGGAGAAACAACCCTCCGCTTCTTTACGGACGTCAACGGCAGGGTCGCCCTGGGCGGCAGCCCACTGGAACTCGAGGGCCGGCTACGCAGCCAGTACGAACGTGGGTGGACCAAGGACGGACCGACGGCGGAGGTAGCGGTGCGGCCGCGTATCGGCCTGGTCTACTCCTCGGGGGAACACACGGATCTCGTTGCGGAATACGAAACCCGCTACCGCTTCGATACGCGCGACGAGATCGTGCAGCACCGGTACACCCTGGCACTGGAGCAGGAGTTGTCGACCCGGGTGGGAATTGACTTTTTTATCCGCCTGGAGCGGGAGGTCAACCAGGCCCAGCCCGTTACCCTGCCCTACGTGGGCGTGTACCTGCTCTACGTCCTGCCCGACGAACGGGAGCGTGACTGGCGCTACCGTTCTCCCTTCGGACGGAGTTTGCTGTGGTAGCTACGCAAATGCCCGGGACGCGCAGCACCGCGCCGTGCGCAGGTGGCCCGGACCGGGCAGGATTACCGGTACTGCGGTTACCTAGCGGGCGGGTCCGGTGGCCCTAAGCCGCATTCCCCCCCAGCAAGAGCGCGGGATGACCTACATGTCCTTGGCCACCCAACCCCACCAAACAAACAGTAAGGCCGAAGCGAGCACGAAAAAGAGAAAACACAGGGCTACCGTGCGCAGTCCGTTAGATCGGAGGGCGCGGCGCTACGCGACAAGGGTTGCCTTCCTTACCCCGCCGCCCAACTTCGGTTACGGCATGCTTTTCCGGACGCTTGAGGCAAAGGACCTGATGTCCATCCGCAGCCACTGCTCCATCAACAGGCGCTACGCTACTGGGTACCTCATATGTTTGAGGTGGATCTATCGGAAGACTAACTCGCCGTAGTAGGTCCGTACGAATCCTGAAAACAAGCAGCCTCACGCCACCGGGTATTGCGGAATATCAAATTCCGTCATAACTTTGAAATTCAAAGAGCTTTAAAAATATGACCCTTCGTCTTACTAATATCTCCAAGGCCTACCCCAACGGTGTTCAGGCCCTGCGCGATGTGTCGCTTACCATTCCGAATGGCCTGTACGGTTTGCTGGGCCCCAACGGCGCCGGAAAGTCCACCCTCATGCGCATCCTCGCGACCCTGCAGGAGCCCGACACCGGCAGCATCTTTCTGGGTGATATCGACCTGTTGCGGGATAAGGATGCCGTGCGGCAAACCCTCGGCTATCTGCCCCAGGAGTTCGGCGTTTACCCTAAGGCGCGGGCGGAGGACCTGCTCGACCATTTTGCCATCCTCAAGGGAATTACCGGCAAAGGCGCGCGCAAGGCCACGGTGGAGGCCCTCCTGCGGCAGACCAACCTCTGGGACATGCGGCGGCAAAAGCTGGGCGGCTTCTCCGGCGGCATGAAGCAGCGCTTTGGCGTGGCCGTAGCCCTGCTCGGCAACCCGAAACTTTTGATCGTGGACGAGCCCACCGCCGGACTGGACCCCGCTGAGCGCGTTCGGTTCCTTAACCTGCTCAGCGAACTGGGCGAGAACAGTGTCGTCCTGCTGTCCACCCACATCGTGGAGGACGTGAGCGAGCTCTGTTCCCGTATGGCCATCATCGACCGGGGAGATATCCTGCTGGAGGCCGTACCCCTCCACGCGGTAGACGACCTGCGGGGCCGGATATGGCGGCGGGTCGTGGACCGGCAAGCCCTTCCGGAATTGGAAAGGACTCACCGCGTGATCTCCACGAAGCTACTTGCCGGTCGCACCCTGGTGCATGTCTTCAGCCCGGAGCCGCCCGGGCCCGACTTCGAGCCCGCCACGCCGGACCTCGAGGACGTCTACTTCAGCACCATGGCCGGTCACCTCGGTAACCGGCAAATCGAAGCGGTATGAGCAAGTTCCGCGAGATCCTCCGGTTCGAACTGACGTACCAGGCGCGCCACTGGTGGACTTGGCTCATCGCCATCGCCCTGCTCTTTATCGCCTTCCTGGCCAAACGGGACGGTGCCATATCGGTGGCCCTGTTCGATGACTTTTTCATCAACTCGCC
>JBGTHX010000171.1:0-7139 GCA_041746055.1 Lewinella sp.
TTTGCCGAAAGAGTGAATCTGAAGATCCAGGAGATCAAGCGACTGGCCAAGGGCTACCGCAACCAGTACAACTTCAGCCTCATGATTTACTTCCACCTGGGTGGGCTTAACCTGCGGACCCACTGAATTTGACGAAGCACCATCAAACGCCGGTGGTTTCACGGGGTAGCCCTGGTCGCTTTCCTGGCGGTGTATTTTTTCCGCTGGTCTCTACCCAGTTTGGGGTAGAATATCGGCAGCTTCCCAATTTGAGCAGTACGACTAACTGGTGAGTACAGGAAAGGCTACAATATATTTTAAGTGGCCGAGTGAGGTGATCAAAATATAGACTAGGGATATAAAAAGGTAGATTGATTATAACGGAACGATCGCCCCTTATTCGCTTCCCCCGCTTCGGCGCGCCTGGCTTATTTCGGTCCAAATCTTCGGGTCGGCCACGATCTTGTTTCATGACGTACTGCAGGACATACCAGTGGGGCCGCCGGCCCTGGCCCTACGGCCGGATCAACTCCCGCAACCCTTTGATGGTGCGCAGCGGACCGGCCGCCACCGCTCTCCACCTACTGGAGGGAATGGATGACAATGTCCCGGTCGGCGATCGGTCGGGGGAGATCGATGGGGGTGTAGTACACCATTTCGTTCGCGCTGAAGCGGTGCACCAGGGTGGCGCGTTTGCATTTACAGACCCCTAATACACAGCTTCAATCCCAATGACCGTACCGTTGAATTCGATACTCTCCCCCGTCTGCTTCCGGAGCAGCTGCTCCCCGATGGGGGACTGTACCGAGATGCAGTAGTACAGTTGTTGGTCCAGCGTCAGCTTACCCAGGCCGATGGCCACGTAGTAGGTTCCCCGGCTGGTCAGGACCAGGCTGCCGGGTTCGACGGTGGTGCAGGGCTTGGCGGGGTCGATGCGGTCCAGTTCCTGCCGCAGCAGCAGGGCCTGGGCGAGTTGCTGGTGGGCCTTGGTCTCTTCGAGGTGCAGCATGGCGCGGCCGGTCTCGTACTTGTCGCCTGCGCTGCTCTTGGTCTCACTGCTTCTGGAGGCATCGATGCCCCGTAGGATCTCCCGGAGGGTGGTGATCCGTTTTTCTACGTCCGCGGCGCAGGCCGCGTGGAGTTGCTGCTTGATTTCGGGTATATCCTGCACGGGCGCTCTACTTACCGATTTGGGACTGCCTCGAGGCGGGGTAGCGGCCGCCCTGCTCGTAGCCAGAGCTGAGGGTCATGCAGCCTATTCCGAGGGCGGATATTTTTAGTCCGCTGTTGCCGAGGGTCCTGGTATTCACACGCTGATCGTTTACTGGCTGGTAAGTGTACAACATTAAGGGCGGAGGTGCTTTGCCGCTGAAAGGGAATCAATCCGATGGATACCCCATTCAACCCCGTTGGAGGCAGGAATTCGGATCACAGGGATAGGAGGCCTATACCGCTTCGGACTGGCCTACGGGATTGCCAAACCCCGGGAGGCTGACGCGCCAACGGACTCCCCGGCACCCGCGCACCCGCCAAAAGCAAGACATTGTAAAATGAACGTTCATTCATTTTATGCGTTTACCTATAGAATCACCTACCCATGAGCACCACCCCCAAAAGCAAAGGGAAGCAAGCGGCCCTGGTCCGGGCGACGATCAGCCTGGTCAACAACAGCGGCTTTCACGCGGCCCCAATGGCCAAGATCGCCGCGCTGGCGGGGGTATCGGCGGGCACGATCTACCGCTACTTCGAGAGTAAGCAGGACCTCATCAACCGGGTTTACCTCGAAGTGAAGGCGGCCTTCAGCGCGTCGGCCTTCCGGGACTACGTGGAGACGGACTCCGTAGAGGAGGACTTCAAGCAGATCTGGCACAACATCGCCGACTTCAAACTCCGGCAGGTGGAAGAAGCCCTCTTCCTCAGCCAGTGCGATAACACGCCGATGATCGACGAGGCGAGCCGGCAGGAAGGGCTCCGGCACCTGCGCCCGCTGCTCGACCTCTGGGAACGCGGACAAGCCCGGGGCATTATCCGGCCCGTATCGCCCTACCTGCTGTACGCCTACACCATTTACCCCATCGCCTTCCTGCTCAATATGCAGGAGCGGGGGCACCACGACATCACGCCGGACCAGGTCGAAGCCGCCTACCAAATGGCCTGGAACAGTATCACAATCTAACGCATCACCCCATGAGCACTGCCCCAACCATCAACCTCAAGAGCCGCCCCTCCGGGACGCCGACGCTCGACAACTTCGACTTCACGACTTCGGAAGTGGGGTCGGTAGCCGACGGACAAGTCCTTCTCCGCGCCACCTACGTGTCCGTGGACCCCTACCTGCGCGGCCGCATGAGCGACGCCAAATCCTACGTGCCGTCCTTTCAGGTCGGTAAGCCTATAGCCTCCGGCGTCATCGCCGAGGTGCTGGAATCCAAAAGTGACCAATTTAAACCGGGTGATTACGTCTCCGGATCCCTGAACTGGAAGGAAACGCAGGTGGCCAAGGCCGACGGCCTGCTGAAGGTAGATCCCGACCAGGCCCCCATCTCCGCCTACCTAGGCGTACTGGGCATGACGGGCCTCACCGCCTACCTCGGTCTTACCGAGATCGGCAAGCCCAAGTCCGGAGAGACACTGGTCGTCTCCGGAGCGGCCGGCGCCGTGGGCAGCGTGGTCGGACAGATAGGCAAGATACTCGGCCTGCGGGTAGTCGGCATCGCCGGCACCGACGAGAAGGTGGAGCTCCTCCAATCGGAATTCGGCTTCGACGCGGGCATCAACTACAACACCACGGATAATATGACGAAGGCGATCGCCGCGGCCTGTCCAGATGGCGTTATATCTACTTCGACAACGTGGGCGGCCCGATCTCCGACGCCGTCCTGTTCAACATCAACCAATTCAGCCGGACGATCAACTGCGGCGCGATCTCGGTCTACAACAACACCGAGCTACCCAAGAGTGTCAGCGTACAGCCCTTCCTGGTAAAGAACAGCTCGCTGATGCAGGGCTTTATCGTCTCCGACTTCTCGGATAAATTCCCCGCCGGCGTCCGGCAACTGGCCGAATGGCTGCAGCAGGGCAAACTGACCCACACCGAGACCGTCCGGGAGGGATTCGACCACATCCCCCGGGCCTTTCTTGACCTCTTCGAGGGGAAGAATAAGGGCAAGATGGTCGTCAAAATTTAAAACAACGTTATCATGAATACTTTCAATTTTCAGAATCCTACCAAGATCATTTTCGGTAAGGGACAGATCTCCAAACTCAAGGACGAGCTTCCCACCGATGCCAAGATCCTCCTCCTTTACGGCGGGGGTAGCATCAAGCGCAACGGTATCTACGAGCAGGTGACCACCGCCCTGGGTACCCGTAAGGTCGTCGAGTTCGGGGGCATTCCCGCCAATCCGGAGTATGCCATACTGATGGAGGCCCTCACCGTCATCAAGTCCGAGGACATCACCTACATCCTCGCCGTCGGTGGGGGATCGGTTATCGATGGGGCGAAGTTTCTCTCCGCCGCCGCCCTGTACGAAGGCGACGAGCCATGGGATATCCTGACCCAAAATATCGCCACCAAAAAGGGGATGCCCTTCGCCACGGTGCTCACCCTACCCGCCACGGGCTCGGAGATGAACTCCGGCTCCGTCATCACCCGCGCGGAAACGAAAGAGAAACTCGCGATGGGCGGACCGGGACTCTTCCCCGTCTTCTCGATCCTGGACCCCGAGGTCATCCACTCCGTCCCGCGCCGGCAACTGGCCAACGGCATTACTGACGCCTTCACCCACGTGCTGGAGCAGTACATGACCTACCCCAGCGGTGCGCTCCTGCAGGACCGGTTCGCGGAGAGTATTCTGCAAACCCTCATCGAGATAGCCCCGAAGGTGATGGAAGACCCCACCGACTACACCGCCGCGTCCAATTTTATGTGGAGTTGCACGATGGCGCTGAACGGCCTGATCGGCAAGGGGGTACCTACGGACTGGGCCGTGCACGCGATGGGCCACGAGCTCACCGCCCTCTACGGCATCGACCACGCCCGCACCCTGGCGGTGATCGCCCCGAGCCACTACACCTATAACTTCGAAGCGAAGAAGGAGAAACTGGCCCAGTACGGCGAGCGCGTCTGGAATCTCACCGAGGGATCGACCGAGGACAAGGCCCGCGCGGCCATTGAGCGCACCGAAGCCTTCTTCCACCAACTCGGCATCGACACCAAACTCTCGGACTACACCGACGACTACGCCGGTACCGCCGAGGAAGTCAGCAAGCGCTTTACCGAGCGCGGCTGGAAGGGACTCGGCGAGCACCACTCACTGATGCCACGGGACGCGGAAGAGATCGTCAAAATGGCCTATTAGCCAGCTTGCCACCATCTAATCACTTATCAACCAATTCTATCTTATGAATATCCTATTCGTACTCACCTCCCACGATAAGCTGGGAGATACCGGCAAAAAGACCGGCTTCTGGATCGAGGAGTTTGCCGCTCCCTACTACACTCTGCTCGACAAAGGGGCCAACATCACCGTCGCCACGCCCAAGGGCGGCCAGGCGCCGATCGACCCCAGCAGCGACACCGAGGATGCCCAGACCGAGGATACCAAGCGCTTCAAGCAGGACCAGAAGGCCCAGGAAGTCATCCGCACCACCAAAAAGCTGAGCGCGGTCTCGGCCGACGATTTCGACGCCGTGTTTTACCCCGGCGGCCACGGTCCGCTGTGGGACCTCGCCGGCGACCGGACGTCCATCGACCTCATCGAAACCTTCAACCGGCAGGAGAAGCCGATCGCCTTCGTCTGCCACGCGCCCGCCGCCCTGAAGGAGGTGAAGAACGCCGCGGGAGAGCCGCTTGTCAAGGGCAAACGGGTCACCGGCTTCACCAACAGTGAAGAGGAAGCCGTACAACTCACCGACGTGGTGCCCTTCCTGGTGGAGGACATGCTCAAGCGCAACGGCGGCATTTACTCCAAGGCGGCGGACTGGAACGTCCACGTGCTGGAGGATGGTAACCTGATCACCGGTCAGAATCCGGCCAGCTCGGAGCAGGTGGCTGAGACGCTGTACGCAGCCCTTCAGTAGCCGAGAGCCCAAGGCTTACGAAGCCCGCATCCCGGTTTGGGGTGCGGGCTTTTTATTTTCTACACCTCACGAGCCTCCCCAAAGCCCCCCTGCGCCTCGATGGCCAGGAACCGCTCCCAGGCGCTCTTCACCAGCTCCTCGGTGAGCTTCTCCAGGTAGTAGCTGCCGGCGGCGGGGTCGGCGTACCGGTCCAGGCCGGCTTCCAGGCGCAGCAGGTGCTGCACGTTCAGCGCCATGCGGTGGCCGAAGGGGGTGGCCGGCTGGTCGGGGCCCTCGGCGGGGGAGAGGAAGAGCTGGTCGGCGCCGCCCGTGACGGCCGACAAGGCCTGGGAGGTGAGGCGCAGCAGGTTCTGGTCGCGGTCCTCGGTCAGGGTGGCCGGGTCGCTGTGGGCGGCGATGGTGGTGGGCGGCGCGTCCTCGATGCCGAAGCCCTTCAGTACGTTAGCCCAGAGGATGCGCAGCGCCCGCAGCTTGGCAATGTCTACGTAGTAGCTGCTGCCCACCGTGAAGGCGAACTGCAGGTGGTCGTTGACGGTCTCGGCGGGGTAGCCCAGGTCCTTCACCTGCTGCAGGTATTCGGCACCCTTGGCGATGGCGAGGGCCAGCTCGCTGTCGGCCTCGCTCGGTCCGTTGTTGAAGCCTGCGGCGTTGACCTGCAATACCTTGAAGTCGGGCATCCACTGGCTCACGAAGTCCAGCAGCCGGATCAGCGGCGGGAAGGGCGGTTCGCTCCAGTCGAGCAGTGGGTCGAAGTCTACCGACCCGCGGATCTTGTTCAGGTCGTAGCCCCCGCGGCGCAGGTACTTCACCAGGTCGCGGAAGAGCTCGGCGGGGTCCTGTCCGGGGTAGCGCAGCGCGCAGTGGATGGACACGAAGTCCAGGCGGATATCCTTCAGCAATTCTGTGATCTCCTCCGGACCGGGCTCGTGAAACAGCCGGTACAGCAGGGCTTCCGCGCCCTGGTCCAGGGCGGTCATGGCCGAGCCGTGGATCTCGTCGGTGGTGCCCGATTCCAGGTAGGTCCCGATCTCCCAGCCGGAAGCGCGGTCCAGGGGCGGACGGGCCGTGACCTCCTCGGCGGTGTACAGGGGAGACATCCGGATCCGTTCGGTGACCTCGGTGTCGAGCTGGCTCAGGTCGCCCTTCAGTTCCGTGGCTACTTTTTCGAGCCAGGCGGCCTTGTCGGAGGGCGGGGAGGGGCGGGTGGGCGCGTCAACGGGCATAAACAATCGTTATCGGGCCAAAGTACAAAGGAAAGCCCGGCCCCGCGACCCCTTAGAACGACCGCCGCAGGCCCAGTTGCAGGCCGGCCGTCCAGTAGTGCTCGCCCAGCGGCGCGCCGGGGCGGGTAAAGGAGCGGGGGTAGGACTTGAAGAAGGGCTCCAGCAGCAGCCGCGTCCGCCCCAGGAAACCGAGGTGGTAGGTGGTGGTGAGGGAGGCCGTCCAGCCCAGACCGATGTTAGGGCGGTAGTAACCACTGTCGGCCAGATCGAGCGGTTTGGCGCGGTCGGGGGTGAGGTAACGTCCACTCACGGCGGTGTAGGCGTTGATCACCGGTCCGGCGTTGAGGGTCAGCCGCAGCCGTCCGCCGGACAGCTGCAGACCGGCCAGCATCGGCACTTCCAATAGCCGCAGGTGGTTGCTCCGGCGCATCAGGGTGGGCACGCCGTTTTCCAGGGCCTCGTACTCGAGCTGGTTGCGGATGTCGGCGTAGGTCAGGCCGGTGAGGAAGCTCAGCCGGTGGCCCAGGGGGAAGTGGACGCGGGCCGTGACCTGGTAGCTCAGGGCGGGAAACTCACTCACCTCCCGCGCGTCGCGTACCGCCCGGTTCTCCCCCTCGTGCAGGCTCAGGCGCTGGTGGGCGTATACGGCACCGGCCAGCACTTCGCCCTGCACCCGCGTGTTGCTGCGGCGGAAGGGCTGTTGCTCGTCGTAGGGCACCATCAGCGGCCACGCGATAGCAACCTCGGGTAATGCATCGATGACCAGAGAAGCCACTCCGTGGACGGCGGTGGCGGCCGGGCGGAATGGCGGGCCAGTCCCGGACAGCGCGGTCACCTGCGTGGGTGGAGCGGCCC
>JBGTHX010000172.1:0-5814 GCA_041746055.1 Lewinella sp.
GGTGCACGGCGATGGCGGCGTTGAGCTCGAAGCCGATGATCAGGATGAGGGCGTTGAGCTGCAGCCACAGCATCACGATGATGATGGTGGCGATGGAGCCGTAAAATTTGGTGTAGGTATCGTAGCGGTTGAAGCCGTCGATGTAGAAGCTGAAGGCTACGGAGGTGAGCAGGCTCAGGATGGTGGCCAGGGTGACGCCGGGGCTCACGTAGCTGAAGCGCTTAATGGTGGCGGCCCCGTAGCGGTACAGGGTGCCGATGATGATGTAGTAGAGGGCGAGCATGGTCGTCCAGCGGATGGCGTTGATGAGGAAGCGGGAAAAGCCGCCAAGGGCCGCCCAGTAGTTCACCCAGCCGATGATGCTGTCGCCCAGGATCACCAGCACCACGCTGGCGATGATGAAGAGACCCACGAGGAAGGTTAGGCCCACGGCCACCATCCTCTTGCGCAGGAAGCCCCGCTGCCGGAACACCTTGACGTAGCTCTTGTCGAAGGCCTGCATCAGCGACAGCATCCCGTTGCTGGAAAAGTAGATGGCCAGCAGAAAACCGAAGCTCAGCAGGCCCACCTTCGGGGAGTTGGTGATCTCCTGCACGAAGCCGAAGACGATATCGCCGGCCTGGCCGGGCATCACCCGCTTGATCTCCTCGTAGAGGGTGACGTTGAAGTTACTCAGTGCCGGAAACCAGATGGTGAGAAAATCCAGCGCGAAGGGCACCAGGGTAAAGAGCGTCAGGATCGAAGGAAAAAGGGCCAGGAAGATGCTGAAGGCCACGCTGTTGGCGCGGGTGAAGAGATCGTCGCGGGTAGCTTCGTTGATCACGAAGACGACCACGTCGTAGATGGGTACACCATGGAAGCCGATGAAGCTGTTCTCCCGCGCGTACTTCTTCACCCCGATCACCGTGGGGTGCTCGGTGAAGAATCGTTTGAAGGCGGCGAAGTTAAATGTCTTCTTGCTCAAAATGGGGTCGTATCACCTCCAGGAGGTATTCGGGCGCGCTGACCGTCCGCTCAGTCTTAACCTCGACGAAGCAGAGCTTGATCGACCCGCCGTTGACCAATTTACTGGATTCATTGTGGATCTCGAAGTGAAAGGTGATGGTCCGGTCGGGTACGTGGCGCAGGCTGGTCGAGATGGTCAGCACCTCATCGTAGCGTGCCGGCCGGACGAAGCGCTGGTTCATGCTCATCACCGGCATCATGATGCCTACCTCGTTCTCCAGCTGGGCGTAACTGCGGCCCACGTCCCGGAGCATCTCCACGCGTCCGATCTCGTACAGCAGGGCGTAGTGTCCGTGGTACAGATAACCCATCTGGTCGGTCTCGGCGTAGCGTACGCGGTGGGTGGTCTTGGTCGTCAGCATGCAGCTCAGGGTTTTTGGCCGGGAGGCGGGTGCAAGGTAAGCGGACTGGGGCTAAGGGCGGAAGGGGGGTGGCTGGGTGTCGGGTGCGGATTGGTCCGCCGGGGGAGGGCTTCGGTCGAAATCCCGGGGCGGCGTTTTGTGTTATCTTGTCAGCAAGCGACCTTTGCCGTATGAAAAACAAGACCACCGCCGGCATCTTCGCCCTAGTATTCGGCGGGCTCGGCGTGCATCGCTTTTACCTCGGACAGATCGGGTTAGGTATTCTGTACCTCGTATTCGCGATCACCTTCATCCCCACGATCATCGCGATGATCGATGGGATTGTTTTCCTTACTCAGGATGAGGAGAAATTCAACAAGAAGTACAACCCGGAATTCTGGGCCCAGCAGCGCCACCTCGAGGAGCAGTATGGCACCTTTGGTCCGCCGCCCACCCGCCCACCCGAGCGCGTCTACGAAGCAGAGCCGCGCGGTGCCAAAAAGGATCCCTTCCAGGTCAGTGCCGACCGCAAGTACGCCGACTACGACTTCGAGGGGGCTATCCAGGATTACCGTCGCTCCCTCCATGTCGATCCGCGGCAGGCCGACGTGCACTTCAAGCTGGCCTGCCTCTACAGTATTCACGAGGATACCGAGACGGCGCTCTACCACCTCAGCCAGTCGCTGGAGCACGGCTATTATGATTTCGACGAGATCGAGCGGCACGACCACCTGGCCTTCCTGCGCTCCACCCCCGATTACCAGGCCTTTAAATCCAACGGCTACCGCATTCCCGCCAGCCGCCCGGCTCCCTCCGCCGAGGCCGCCCCGCCTCCCGCCGAGCCGGATACGCTGGAGCTGAGCGACGACCTCATCACACGCATCGAGCGCCTCGCCCGCCTGAAGGAGGAGGGAATCCTCTCCGAAGCGGCCTTCGAACGGGAAAAGGCCAAGATCCTTCGGTCCTAGCGGTTCGTGAGCTCCCGCCCGCGGTTACTGCTGTGATCAAAAGGAGTATTAACTTGTCAGGGTTCTCCCTCACCCACGCAGGTACCGCCCGGCGCATCAGCCTTTGTATGCTTACCGAACCGCTGCTTCTCCTCGCGATCCTCTGCGGTAGCGTAGTGCTGTCGGAATGGCTGGTGCGCCATACCGGGGTGCGCCACCTGGGCACCGCGCTGGCGGTCATCATTATAGTGGCTGTCTGGGCCAATGTGGGCATCATTCCCTCCGCCTCCGAGGGTTCGCCGGTCTACGATGGCGTATTCACCTATCTGGCGCCCCTGTCGATCTTCTATCTCCTGCTGGACGTCAATCTGGCCACTATCCGGCGTGCCGGGGCCCCGATGGTGCTGCTGTTTCTCCTGGGAAGCATCGGTACCGCGCTCGGGGTGCTGGCGGGGATGTACGTCATCGGTGGCCGGGAGCAGTTCGGGGAGTTCTATCCCGCGATCAGCGGCATGTTCACCGGCACCTATACCGGTGGCAGCATCAATTATAATGCGATCGCCATCCACTATAACATGATGCGCGAGGGCGCGCTCTACGCGGGCATGACGGCGGTGGACAACATCATTACCGCAGTCTGGATGATTGTCACCCTCGCCGTCCCCACTATTTTCTCCCACCGGAAGGGCAGGGAGCTCCCGGCCGTCCCGCAACCCGAGGAGGCGGTGGAGCGGGAATCGGAGTCCGTCAGCGTAAGTGCGATCGGCATTCTTCTAGGCCTGGGCTTCCTGGCGCTGAGCCTTTCCGATTCGCTGACGGTATGGCTGAATGATTTGGGCTACCAGGTGCCTTCCATTCTGGTGCTGACCACACTCGCCCTGATCCTGGCTCAGGTACCCGCCCTCCACCGCTTGCCTGGCGGACAGGTACTGGGTCTTTTCTTCGTCTATCTATTCCTGGCGGTAATCGGCGCTTACTGCGAGCTGGCCGCCCTGTGGGAGATCGGCGACCTGGCCTGGCGCTTACTGCTGATGGTGACGATCATCGTGCTGGTTCACGGTTTCCTGGTGTTCGGCGTAGCGCGGGTGCTGGGGATGGACATGGATATCGCCGCCGTAGCTTCCCAGGCCAATATCGGCGGCTCCTCCTCCGCCCTCGCCCTGGCCAAGAGCCTGGATCGTATGGACCTCTACCTTCCGGGAATCCTCGTGGGCGCTCTGGGGACGGGATTGGGAACGTATCTGGGATTTCTGGTGGCTGGGGTGGTGTAGTGGCTCCCGGTTCCCGACCTCCGGTCGGGCTCAGTGTGTCTGTCACCGCGACCGGAGGTCACGAACCATCCCCGCGACCGGAGGTCACGAGCCTGGGCCGGAGGTCACGAACCGCTACAGCAGGGTCCACACCTTAGCCAACAGCAGAAGCCCGATGCCCACGGGAATTACGTAGCGAAACCCGGCACTGATGCGGTCCCGTTGCACCTGCGTCACCGCCCGACCGCCGTACGCGAGCTCATCGAAGAAGGCGGGCAGACCCCAGACGCGGAGCAGGAACCAGCAGAGCAGCAGTTCTCCGACCAGCAGGGAGATGCTGCCGAACCATTCCAGGAGGAAATTGAAGTAGCCCAGTTCGGGATCGCCCATGCCGGCGAAATTGGTCAGCCAGGCCGGACCGGCCGGGGAGCAGGAAATCACCACAGGCACGGCGAGAGCGAATACGAGGGCGCCCACGACGAAGCCGCCCCAGCTGCGCTTCCAGCCGTAGCGCTCCGTCATGGTGCGGAGGGCCGGCTCGAAGAGGGAAACCGCGGAGGTGAGGATCGCGATACCCAACAGGAAGAAGAAGAGCAGACCTACCCAGGGCGCCGCAGCCCCGTAGGTCTTGAAGATCTCGACCAAATTAATGAAGACCAGGGGCGGACCGCCGTAGACGTCGCCGGAGACGCCGCTCAGTAAAGGTACCACCAGCACCGCACCCAGGATGGCTACCGCCGTATCCAGGTGGACGATCTGCGGGGCCGCACGGAGCACGTCGGTGTTCCGGTCGGCGTGGGCGGCGAAGGTGAGCATGGAGACTGCCCCGAGGCCGAGGCTGAAGAAGGCCTGTCCGAGGGCGTGCAGCAGGCCCAGTTCCCGGTTCGCGGTGGGGATCATGAGGGCGCGCCAGTCGAATTTCAGGAGATTGCCATAGTCCACGGCTTCGGGGCGGAGCATCGGCAGGGAGATAATGAGGAAGATCAGCAGGAGGCCGAGTACCGGCATGGCGAACTTGCTCAGCCGTTCGATGCCCGCGTAGAGCTCCCGGGAGCAGACTAGCGCCACCAGGGCGGTAAACAGGCCGGTGAAGGCAAGGGCCCGGGGGATACTGGCGATCGCGCTTCCGAACGCCGGTCCCGCGGGCGTATTCGCTACACTGTTGTAGTCGGTGGCATACTTCCACACGTATTCCAGCGTCCATCCCGCGAGCACCAGGTAAAAGGAAGCGACCATGATGGAAGTGAGGATGCCCAGCCAGGCCACTCCTTTCCAGTTGGGGGAGGCGCCGGGAATCTCGAAAGCCTCGGTGGCGTCGGTCCCGCGCCGCTTGCCCATCGCGTTCTCCAGGAGCATAAGGGGTACCCCCATCACGAGCGTGAAGATCACGAAGGCAAGGATGTAGGCGCTACCGCCGAAGTAGTGGACCCGGTAGGGGAAGATGACCAGGTTGGCGTCGCCGATCGCGGCGCCGGCGGAGGCCAGGACGTGTCCTGCGCGGGAGAATCGGGTAGACATGGCCCGCAAGATACCTCAGGCAAGGGCCAACTTCCGGCTCCCCATACTCAGCAGGCCCAGGGCAGAAAAACCGCAGAAGGCCATCATGCCCACCATCGCCAGGGCACTCTCGCCCTGCCACACCCCGACCAGCGCCGAGCCGATGGCGCCCACGGCCATCTGTACCGAGCCCATGAGGGCGGAGGCACTGCCGGCGGTATGCCGCATGGTGTCCAGGGCCAGCGCCGAAGCATTCGGGAAGATGAAGCCGAGGCAGAAGAGGTAGCAGAAAATGAGGGCGGTGGTGACGTAGAGTCCGCTGTAGCCCAGCAGCACGTCGGCGAACAACAGCAGGGCTACCACACACTGCCCCAGGAGGGCGAGGTACACGATCCGTTCACTGGAATGGTTCCGGAGTACCCGGTTGTTGAGCTGGGTGGCGGATATCAATCCGGTCGCTATGATGGCGAACACGATGCCGTACTGCTGCTCGGTGATGCCGAATATCTCGAGGTAGAGGTGGGGGGAGCCACTGATGTACGCGTACAGTCCGGCGGAGGAAAACGCACCGGTAAGGACGTAGACGATAAAGTGGCCGTCGGTAAGAATGGACCAGTAGTTCTTCAGGATAGCCCTGGGGCGCAGGGAGTACAGCTTGTTGACGCGGTCATAGTCGGCCAGCAGGAAGTAGCCGCCGGCCAGGATAAGCAGGGCCAGGCCCGCCAGTATCCCGAAGACGTAGCGCCAACCGAAAGCCGTGGTCACAAATCCGCC
>JBGTHX010000173.1:0-3666 GCA_041746055.1 Lewinella sp.
TATCTCAAGGACTACGGCGCGGCTTACGGTCCGAAAAACGAGGGAATCACCTACGGCTGGACGCGGCTCGACAACGGACTGCCCATCGACCTCTCGCAACCGAGTACCGGCGTGGGAAGGAACCGCGGCGAGTTTCCCGCCATCAGTTTCGAACTGGAGACCCTGGTGCATCTACAGGGTAACGATGTCGGCGGTTGGACCGGCAACCGGGCCGTGGAAGGCTCCTGGGAGCTGGAAGTTCCTAACGGCTGGTACCGGGTGGACGTCAGTGTAGGAGACCCGCTCCAGGACGGCCTGATCTCGGAAACTCCGGATCACTTTATTCAGGCGGAAGGCGTGCCGGTAGTTGATCTGTTCGACGTAAATAGTAGCCTGCCCGACGGCGACCCCGGCCGGTTCCGTAGCGGATCGGCCACGGTAGAGGTTACGGACGGACGACTCACGATCAATGCGGATCATCCCGCTTCCAAAAACACCAAGATCAACTACGCGGTAATCACGCCCAGCGATCCCCCGAATCAACCTCCTACCCTTGCCGACGCTGAATTCACCACCGCGGAGGATGCCACCGTCGGCACCCTGCTGGGTACGCTTTCGGCATCGGATCCGGAGGGGCAAACAAATCTTACCTATAGCCTGACGGCCGGGAATGAATCCGGCCTTTTCTCCCTGGATGCCGGTACCGGTGAAGTTAAAGTGGCGGGGCAGCTCGACTATGAGAACGCCGACCAACACACACTAACTGTCGTGGTAAGCGACGGAACGGCCGCAAGCCCCGCCACCCTCACCGTACTCGTTACCGACGTAAACGAAGCACCGGTAGCGTCCTTTGAGGTGTCACCCAGTACCGGTACCGCACCGCTGAGCGTTAGCCTGGACGCTTCGGCCTCTTCCGACCCGGAAGGTGGCATCCTCACCTACGGGTATGATTTTGGTGACGCCACCTTCGGCTCGGAGGGCAACGTTACCCACGTTTTCCAGGATGCCGGCAACTATGAGGTGAAACTTACCGTAACCGACGAAAGCGGGCTGTCGAGCCTGCCCACCTCCCGCACCGTCGTGGTCAACGCGGGCAACACCGCTCCCAGCCTCGCGGCCACCAGCGACGTGATGCTGTTCGAAGGAGAAAGTAAAACCATTGTCCTCTCCGCCTCGGATCCGGATGCGGGTGACGTACTCACGATTACAGCCACTAATCTGCCCGCCTTCGCCACCTTCACCGACCTCGGAGACGGCAACGCTCAGATCGTCCTCTCGCCCGAAGCCGGAGATGCCGGAGTATTCGGGAACCTAACGGTAGCGGTCAGCGATGGCGCAGCTACGGATGAGAATACCTTTCAGGTCACCGTATCGGTACCCCCCTGTAGCCCCCTCAGCACCCTGCCGTGTGATGAAATCGGGGTGCCCCTACCGGTAAGACTGTCCTTCGGGGGGGATGAGGGCGGAATGCTCGGGACCGGCTTCACCATGGTGGATCCCCCGTCGGTGACGACTTTCCTGTCCGAGCCGCTCAACCCTTACGCCCGCGGACTCGAGGAGGACCTGATCGCCCTGAACGGTGGGAAGATCACCCTCACCAGCACGAAGGGTATCATGTACTACAAGCCCGCCGGCAGCACCGAGACCAACACCCAGGTCAACGCCCTCGGCGTGGGCATCACCGCCTCCACCGAAGAAGTACTTGAAATCTCCGTCACCCTGGACCAACCCAATTTTGGGGGCAGCTCCGGGCTCAACTCCCAGCAGGGAGGACTGTGGTTTGGCCTCAACGAGGACAACTATGCCAAATTGGTACTCGTCAAATCCGGGTCCGGTCAAAAGGCCCAGCTCTACGTCGAGCAGTTTAGCGCCACCAGCACCAACAGCCTCAAACTGGAGGAACTGAACACCGGCGACTTCCCCTTTGCCGCCACCATTACCCTGCGCATGGTGGTCGATCCCTCGGATCAAATCATCCGCGGTTATTACTCCGTAGATGGCGCACCGGAACAACTGGTGAGCGCAAGCGGCATGGATGGCCTCAGCCTCCCCGCCAGCTTCCTCGCCGGAAGGGACCACGACGGTGACGACGCTACGCCCGCCCTCGCTTACGCCGGAATTTTCGGCACCCAGCGCCGCGCCACCGCCTCCCAGACGGTAGACTTCACTTTCGATGAATTTGCCGTGGAGGGAATCGTGGTCAATGAAGCCCCTACCCTCGCCGACGTGGCCTTCACCGTAGCCGAAGACGCCGCGCCTGCCACCCTGATCGGCACCGTGAGCGGTACGGATGCTGACGGTCCGCAACCCCTGACGTATTCGATTCTGTCCGGCAACGATGACCTGCGGTTCGCCCTGAACCAGACGACCGGTGAACTCACCACGGTGGCCGCCCTGGACTTCGAAACCACCCCCTCCTACTCGCTGTCCGTTCAGGTGGGCGACGGAGAGAATACCGGCAGTGCCACGGTCACGGTGCACGTCACCGACGTCAACGAAGCACCAACGGCAGCCTTCACGGCCACCCCACTGAACGGCACTGCCCCCCAAACCGTCGACTTTGATGCAACCGCCTCAATGGACCCCGAAAATGGTGTTCTGAGCTATTCCTTTGACTTCGGCGACGGTAGCTCGGGGGATGGCGTGGCACCCAGTCACCTCTACGACGCCGCCGGCACCTATACCGTGAGCCTCACCGTATCCGATGAAAGTGGCCTGAGCAGCGCGCCCGTTGCCCGGACGATCACCATCAACCTGGGTAACACCCCGCCCACCCTGGCGGCCGTTGGCGATCTGAGCGTCACCGAGGGAGAAACCAGAGTGTTTACCCTCCAGGCCAGCGATGTGGATGCGGGTGACGTGCTGAGTATCAGCATTTCCAACGAACCGGCTTTCGCCACTTTCACCGATCTCGGCAACGGCACGGCAGAGCTGGAGCTTTCCCCCCAAACGGGACAGTCGGCCACGTACGGCCCCGTCACCGTAACCGTAACCGACGGAACGGAAATGACGGAGCAAACCTTTTCCATCATCGTGGAGCCTGAGGTCGTGGCACCCTGCAGCCCGGTCAGCCTCCTGCCCTGCAGTGAAATTGCGGTCAGTTTACCCTACGTGAACCCCTTCGCGGGTAACCAGGGCGGACTCGCCGATGGAGCGGGAATCGCCACCGGCTTTACCATGGTTGATAACCACAGTGAGGCACGCCTGCCCGAGGACGGCCCGGCCACTTACCCGGAGGTGAACGGCTACGAGCCCGCACGCCTCTCGGTCGCTTCCGGCAACCTGACCATTAAGGCCAATAAGGGTATCGCCTTCGTGAACGAAGCCACCAGCAGCCGGGTGAATACCCAGATCAACACCCTCGGCGTGGGCCTGACCGACCTTTCCGGAGCGATCGTGCTCGAAACCCGGCTCGTGGGCCTCACCACCGGCCAGAACAGCGCCCAGGCGGGCATCTGGTTCGGCACGGACGAGGACAACTTCGTCAAGGTCAATGTCAATAACGACGGACAGGTAGAGATGCGCCGGGAGATCGGTGGCACCTCGCTTACCAATACCGACTACACCCTCCAGACCGCCGTCGGTAACACGGCAGGTCAGAATATCTACCTGCGCATGGTGGTCAATCCCACGGACAATACCCTGCGGGCGTACTACTCGATCAATGAGGGCGCGCTCACGCTGCTC
>JBGTHX010000174.1:0-4311 GCA_041746055.1 Lewinella sp.
GCCACCCCTTGACCGGACGGGTAGTTATTAGTGCGGGCGTGGAGCAGGCCGCCCCGACCGCGCGCACGCCGAAGCGTACGAATTTGTGCAGCAGGAGCACATCGTCGCCCGAGGGCAGGTGATTGATCCCGGCGTAGCCCCCGACCGCGTGGAAGGCCGACCGGCGGAAGGCGAAGTTGGCTCCGTTGGCCAGCCCCGGCTGCCCGGCCGCGACGCAGGCGGCGGTGAAAAGTTGGTAACCCGCCAGGTCCAGCGCCTGAAAGCCATCCCAGAAGTCTTCTACGGGTTCCACGAAGACCGGTCCCAGCACCACCTCCTGTCCGGCCGCGAAGTGGGTAGCCACCTGCCGGAGCCAGGTCGGGGGCAGGCGGCAGTCCGCATCGGTGGTGATAATGACGTCCGCGGCCGTCCTGGAGATACCGAGTTGCAGGGCGGCTTTCTTGTAGGCGCCGCGGACTATGAATTTGGGGTGATCGCAGAGGTGGAAAAGCCGCACGCGTTCGTCCTCCAGCCCGGCACCCGCGTACCCGCCATCCTCCGAATGGTCGTCCACCAGGATGATCTCGTAGCGATTGGGATGGTAGCTCTGGGCGAGCAGGTCCTCGAGCAGCACCGGCAGGTTGCCGGCCTCGTTGCGGAAGGGGACGATTACCGCCAGGGTGAGGGTATCGTCAGCCGTTTCCCGAGGGGGCAGCAGTTGCTTGGCCCGCTGCCAGCGGCGGTAATTGCGGTACTGCCACAGGGTATAGATCAGCGCGAGATATAGCGGACCGGCCGCCATCCAGCCGGGCACTTACTTGAAGTACTCGTCGTAGCCGGGCTCCTCGCGGCCACGCTGCTTGGTGGGGGGAGGGGGCAGTTCCTCGTAGTGGGTATCGATGTCGATGGGATCCTCGGGCAGTTCCTCGTAGTCGATCCACTTGCCGTTCTGCTTGGCGTCGGACTCCTGACGCGCTTCCTTGACCTTCTTCTTGAAGAGCGCCATGCCCAGGAAGTACAGGAACACGAAGGGGTAGAAGGCGATCGTGGCGGCTCCGGCGGCGAGCCCGTAGATGGGATTGCGCCGGAAGAGATTGCGGATGCCACGGAGGTAGCTTAGCACTACCGTATGATCGATGATGAGGGCCGCGATCAGGAAGACCGGGGCGATCTTGTACAATAGGGAGACCAGCCAGCCTACTATGGTGAAGAATAGGTAGAACACCAGGATAAACAGCAGGATGCCCACGGCGGTGGCGATGGGCGAGCGGGCGAAGGGGGAGCGGAAAGTTGCCATGTGAGGTAAACGGCAGATCGTGGGGGTGGGTTGGATCGTAGCCGGCGGCGGCGGCTTTTTTCGTCGTACGGCCCGGTGGCGTCGAGGAATGACGGAACGCCGTCGTCCGGAGAGGCTGCGGGCCCGGGCCGAAAGTCGTAAATTTGCGGCATGCGCCTTACCCTCACCGGCATTTTGGTCCCGGTCCTGCTCTCCATCGTATCCGCCCAGCACGAAGTCGTGTTGCGCGTGGACGCTCCGGGCTGCCCGACTGCCCCCCAACTGTACACCTTTAACGGCTTTGGCTTTACGCCCGAGCGGGCGCTGACCGAAACGGCCCCGGGCCACTACGAAGCCAGCCTGGACGTCCGGGAAACCGCCTTCCGGTATCTCGGCGGATCCCCCGCCGACGCCCTGTCCGTCATTATCGGAAAAGAAGATACGCTGACCGTCAGCGCCGCCTGTGGCAAATTCCGCCAGGGCCGGGCCATCGGCAGCCCCCTCAACGACGCCTATGCCCGGCTGAAGGCGGCCTTCGAGGCCAACCAGGAAACCTATTCTACTCTCCAGCAGGACATCGAGGTGATCCGCAACGCCCGCGTCAATGCGGAAGGGCGGAAAATGATGGCCGAGCTCGACGCCCAAAAGCTGGCCCTGCTCCGGGAGCAGGAGGCCATCGACCCGCTACTTGGCCGCATTGCCGCCCTCAACACCTACACCAGCTGGTATTCAGCGGATACCAGCGCCTTTTCCGGCCCCCTGGAGCATTTCATCTCGACCTACTTCGATCGGGTGGATTTCAGCGACCCCGGCTATAACGACCTTTCGTGGACCTACGAGGCCACCCGCAACTTCACCGAATCGCTGTCGCGCGTGCGCCCGACGGCCGAATTCGGCGACGTTCTCCTGGCCGAGACCTCCCGCTGGCCCGCCGGCAGCCGCGCCCGCTTCCTGGCGCGCAGCGGGGCCCTGGCGAGCCTGATCCCGCTCAAGCACCCCGCCACCTCGGCGCTGGCCGATGCAGTAGTGGAGGAATACGCCTCGGTGTACCCCGGACCGGTGGCCACGCTGCAACGGCAGACCGCCTCGCTGCGCAGCTTCTTCATCGGAGCGCCGGCGCCGCTCTTCTTCGGGGCCACGCCCGAAGGTGATACGCTGAGTCTGCAGGAACTGCAGGGCAAGTACGTGCTGCTGGACTTCTGGGCCAGCTGGTGCGGGCCCTGCCGCCGGGAGAACCCCAACGTGGTGAGGGTCTACGAAAAGTACAAGGAAGCCGGCTTTGAAATCCTCGGCATCAGCCTCGACGACCGCCGCGAACGGTGGCTGCAGGCCATCGCGGCCGACGGCCTCACCTGGCGACACGTCTCCGACCTCAGGGGCTGGCGCAGCGAGCACGCCCAGCTGTACGGGGTCACCAGCATCCCCCAGACCGTACTGCTCGACCCCGACGGCCACATCGTGGCCCGCAACCTCCGCGGGGCCGACCTGGAGCGGAAGCTCCGTGAACTCCTGGGCGCCAAGTGATCGCCCCTACCCTACCCGCCCGCGGGGCGCTAAATTTGTACCAATGAAAACTTTCCAATCACGGCTTCTCATCGTTCTCGTGGCGGTCGTGGTAACCGTAGGGCTCGACCAGTGGACCAAGTACCTGGCCACGGTATACCTGCAGGGGGAACCCGACCAGTTCTACTTCGGTCACGTACTCCGGCTCACCCACGTCCACAATACCGGTGCCTTCCTGAGCATCGGCGCCGGTCTGAATGATTTCTGGCGGCCGGTGCTGCTGAACCTCTTTCCAGCCCTGCTGCTCATCGCGCTGCTGTACTACATTTTCCGGGAGAAGTTCCTCAACCGCTGGCAGGTGGTGGCCCTGGCGCTGATCGTCGGTGGCGGACTGAGCAATATCGTGGACCGGCTGCTCTACGGCCACGTGGTGGATATGCTGCACCTGAAGGCCTTCGGTTTGCAGACCGGCATCTTCAACGTAGCGGACATGGCCATCATGGCCGGCATGTTCATCATGCTTCCCTTCGCCCTGCGCCCTGCGCCCAAACAGGAGGAGCCGCGCGAGGAATCCGTCGGCTAGTCTTCCGGACCGGCCGGATCCAGGAAGTCGATGTTGCGGCGCAGTCCGCTGAACTTGGTTCGCTTGACGGCCGACTTCTGAAACACCTTGCGGAATACCTCCTCCGTCATTTCCCGCCACTCGCGCTCCCCCATCCCGGGTAAGTCGGGGTGCGGCAGGAAGGCGGGCTCGTCGTGCGGGCGGCTGAAGCGGTTCCACGGGCACACTTCCTGGCAGATGTCGCAGCCGAAGGCCCAGCCCTCCATGCGGCCCGCGAATTCCTCCGGAATCGCCTCCCTGAGTTCGATGGTGAGATAGCTGATGCACTTGCTTCCATCGACCACGTAGCCGCCCGGGCTGATCGCGTCGGTCGGGCAGGCCTCGATGCAGCGGGTGCAGGTGCCGCAGTGGTCGCGGATGCCGGAATCAAAGGCCGGCTCCAGGTCTGATATCATCTCGGCCAGGAAGAAGTAGCTGCCGGCTTTCGGGTGGATGAGGAGGGTATTCTTTCCGGTCCAGCCGGTACCGGCGCGGGCCGCCCAGTCGCGTTCCAGCACCGGGGCACTATCCACGAAAACCCGCCCGTCGATGGGCGATCCGATCGCCTCCTCCAGCCGGGAGACCAGCTCGCGCAGCTTGCCACGGACCACCCGGTGGTAATCCTCCCCATAGGCGTAGCGGGCCAGTTTCGGGGCCTCGCGGCTGGGGGTATCGTCCTCCGGGAAGTAGTTATACAGCAGGGAGATGACGGAGCGGGCACCGGGCACCAGCTTGGTCGGATCGACCCGTTTGTCGAAGTGGTTCTCCATCCAGTGCATCGTACCCTGGTAGCCGGCGTTGAGCCATTCCTCGAGGCGGCGTTCCTCGGGTTCCATCCGCTCCGCGCGGGCGATACCCACGTGACCGAAGCCCAGGTCGTAGGCGGTTCGTTTGATCAGATCGGCGAGCTGGAGAGGGTCCATGGTTCAGGAAAACGAAGCGGCCGCCCCCG
>JBGTHX010000175.1:0-5889 GCA_041746055.1 Lewinella sp.
GTAGGAGTAGATGAGCTGGGCCGAATGGAAGATGGATTGGAACACTCCACGTTGCAGGGCGGTCTTCACCCATTCCTTGCCCAGTTCGGGTGCCACGTCGGCCACCCGGATGCCCGCCCGGAGCACGAGGCTGTTGGCGAAGCGGCGCCAGGACTCCATGTCTCCGTAGTAAATGATGTCCCCCTCGACGCTGCCCGGACCGAACAGGTCACCGGCTTCCAGCAGGGTGTTAACGGCTCCCCGGTAGATCTCCTCCTGCCGGTCGTACACCGGGTAAGGATTCCCCACGCCCTGCAGCGCACCGCTGTAGGGCAGGTCTCCCCAGAAATCCGTCATGGACAGGAAAGCCCAACTTTGCAGGATCATTGCCAGTGCACGCTGGTTACCGTTGTCCCCGTAGATGGAGGCGCGCAGACTGGTTTCCGGATCGGAGTTTAATTCGATCACCGCCTGGAGGTCCTTCAGCCCACCCGTGTATATAGGATAGAAGGAGCTTTCCGCGTCGTGGTAACGGGTCAGTTCCGTGTTCTTGGTCTGCGACAGCTGCTGGATGTAATGCAGCGGGTAGGTTCCTATCCCGGTGAAGCCTTCCCCGAGTACAAGGTCGACCAGGCTGCGCTCGGCCTGGGTGATGAGGTAAGAGGTAGGCACCTCGTTAGGCCGGTTGGGGTTAAGGGTGGAAATGGCCGCCTCTTCACCACAGGCGGTGATTATCAGGGCCAGGGGAAGCAGTGCCAGAAGAATGCGGTGCATCGGGATGGTTTTGGTAGAGGGGGACTTGAAAGGCATTCCGGCTAAAATTGAAGTTGCAGGCGCAGTCCGACGGAGCGGACGCTAGGGTTCTGGCCATTTTCAAAACCGCGGATCGTTTCGTTGGTCAGCGCGGTTTCCGGGTCGATATTGGGTGCGTTTTGGTACAGCGTTGCGGCGTTGCGTACGAACAGGCTCACGGTACCGCCGTCACCGGGCAGGCTCTCGGGGAGGTCGTAGCCCAGACTGATTTCCCGCAGTTTGACGAAACTGGCGTCGTACACGAATTCCTCGTGGAAGTGGCGCAGGTTCTCGAAGTAGCGCTGGGCGTCCACGTAGGTGGTATTGGGGGCTCCGTCGAGGGTAACTCCCTCTACCGGGATGCCGCCGCCGTCCGAAACGGATTGCCGCACGTCCACTCCGTTCTCGTTGGTGCCGACCGTGGAGGCCAGGATGCCCGAGTAGGTGCCCCAGCGGTTGGATTCCGAGTAGACCAGGCCACCCATCCGGAAGTCGATCAGGGTGTGGAGATGAAGCGGGCCGTAGGAGAGGTCGTTGGTAAAGCTGCCCGTGATGTCGGGATACGCGCTGCCGAACTCGACCCCCCCCGCCAGTACGGGCATTCCGGTGTCGTCGATGATCTTCTGTCCGTTCTCATTGCGGAGGTAGCCCTGCCCCATCAGGGTCCCGAAGGGAGCGCCGGGACGGGCCGTGAATTGCACGCGGTAGCTGCGGAGGATCAGTTCGTCCTGCCCTTCGGCCAGCTCGATGACCTCGTTGCGGTTCATGCCAACGTTCAGGTAGGTGTCCCAGGAAAGCTTGTCGCCGCTTACCGGTTTGGCGTTGAGTTCCAGCTCTACGCCGGTGTTCGTCATCGCGCCGCCGTTGCTGGTCTGGGCGTAGAAGCCCGTGGTGCCGCCCAGCGGACGGTCGATGATGAGGTTGGTGGACTGGCTTACGTAGTAGGTGAGCCCCAGGCCCAGGCGGTCGTTGAGGAAGGCGAGGTCCAGACCGGCCTCCCAGGTGCTGATATGCTCCGCCATGAGTTCCGGATTGGCCTGGCGGTCGGATACGGTGTACGTAGGCACGTAGCGGTCGTAGACCGTGGCGTTGTAGATGCGCCGCGTCTGGTAGGGAGCCGGGTCGTTGGCGGTCATGGCGATCCCGGCGCGGAGCTTACCGTAGCTGAGGATCCGGCTACGCAACAGTTCGCTGAAGACGAAGGCCGTGGACGCCGAAGGCGACACACTGCTGCTGTATCCCGCCTCGAGGGCGGAGGTACGGTCGCTGCGGCCCGCTACATCGAGAAAGAAGAGGGACTTGTATCCCACCCCGGCCCGGCCGAAAACCGTTTGTACCTGCCGTTCCCGCGAAAAGTCGGTGCGGAGGGGGCGCTCCAGTGAGTTCTCTACGGTGTAGATGCCAGGTACCCCTACCCCACCGGAAGTTTTGGCCCAGCGGGAGGTGAAATCCTCTCGCCGCAGGTTGCCGCCGACCTGGAGGTTGACGGAGAAATCTCCGGTGAGCTGCGGCGAGTAGTCCGCCAGCACCTGGTAGTTGTTCTCCCGGCTGTAGACCT
Organism: Lewinella sp.; assembly: GCA_041746055.1. Taxonomy (GTDB): domain Bacteria; phylum Bacteroidota; class Bacteroidia; order Chitinophagales; family Saprospiraceae; genus Neolewinella. The sequence goes on from JBGTHX010000175.1 coordinate 2,330, forward strand.
GCATCTCCTCGGCGTACGGCGCGTTGGCGGTTGACCCGGAGGCCATGCGGTCGTTGACCCGGAAGTTGAAGTAGTCCGTGCGGGCACTGCCGGTGACCGAGAGGCCCGGGCGCGGCGTGTAGGTCAGGCTGAGGTTTCCGTACAGCCGGTCGCGACCGTCCTGGCTGCGGTCCTGATACACCACCCAGTAGGGGCTCTCCCAGTACGCGGTATTCAGGTCCTCCGGGCCGCGGTGGTTCCAGGAGCGGGGGCTGCCGTCGGGAGACTGGTACTCCAGGAGGCGGTCCATATCCAGCTGCCGCTGGAACCACTCGTTGAAGGTTCCCTGTACGTTCACCGCATCGCCGAATCCACCGTAGCCGAGGGCCGGCCGGCCGGCAGCGCGGGTATTAACGAAGGAGCCGGTGAGGCTGGCCTCCAGTTTGTTGCCGATGCGCTGGCTGGCGTTCAGGTGCAGGGTGTTCCGGTTCAGCCGCGACTCGGGGTAGACCCCGGTGCTGTTGGTGTTGGTGTAGGCTACCCGATAGCGCGTCTGCCCGTGGCCTCCGGCAAGGGCGAAGTGGTTATCCAGCGACATGCCGGTTTCGTAGAAGTTGCTGACGTTATCGGGGTTGGGCGACCAGGGGCGCAGTTCGCCGAAGTGCTCGCCCGGGAACCAGCTGTCCCAGTGGCGCACCATCTGGCCGGTCAGTTCCGGCCCCCAGCTGGCTTCCGCCGTATAGTCGGGCAGTAGTTGCCCGTCGAAGGAGCTCCAGGCGGCGGGATGCTCATCGGGATCGAAGGTGAAAACGCCGAAATCGCGGCCGTAGCCTCCTCCGTACTGGTTCTGATATTCGGGCAGGGAAGCCACCTGCTGGAAGCTTACCCCGGAGCTGATGGTCACGCCTACGCCCTCGCGTTCGGTGCCGCTCCTGGTGGTGATGAGGATAACTCCGTTCGATCCGCGGGTGCCGTAGATCGCGGAAGCGGCGCCGGGGCGGAGGACGGAGATGGTGGCGATGTCCGCCGGGTTGATGTCCTGTACCGTGGAACCGTAGTCCCGGCCGCCGGCGGCGATGGTCGCACTGGCCCCGTTGGGATTGTAATCGGCGACGGGTACGCCGTCCACGACGTAGAGCGGCCGGTTAATGCCGGTCATCGAGCGGACACCGCGCAGGAGGATGGCGGACGAGCCCCCGAGTCCCCCCACGTTATTTTCGATCTGTGCTCCGGCAATGCGGCCGGTGAGGGCGTTGACGACATGGTTCTCCCGGGCGGTCGACAGCGTTGCCCCGCTCACGGGTGATATGGCGTAACCCAGGCTGTTTTCAGTCCTCAGCTTACCGAGGCCGGTCACCACCTGCCGCCGGCGATCGGCCGGGAGCTGCAGGATGACGTCCAGCGGACCGGCTCCCTTTACCTTCACTTTCCGGGCCACGAAATCGGGGTGCACGATCCGCAACTGCCCGAGGCTGTCGGGCAGCGACAGGGTGAAGTGACCGTCCGCGTCGCTGGCCGTGGCCAGGACGCCTCCCCCGGCCGTCACCGCCGCGTTCTCAATGGGTGCTCCGGAGGAGGTGGCCACCGTCCCGGTGACCATCTGTTGTGCCGACAGCGGGGCGGAGGCGCAGGCCAGTAACATAAGGAGGGCTAAAAATCTCTGCATGTGCGGATTTTCTGAATGGGGGTAGGTGAAACGGGTCCGCCGATAGGGTTCTAGGTATCGGTTGCTGCACTGAAACTCCGGCTAAAGCCGGAGTATCCGCGTAGGTACCCGATTGGCATGTTGCCCATTAACAAAGGCAACCATTCCTTATACCAGGTACTCGCTTGGTTAACCATCCTGTTGCGGCGTTTCGTCCGTACCGGACAAGTCTTAACATCACAATAAAAATTTGACTATTGCGATGCCCGCGCGTTTCAGCGGCACGGGTGATTTTTTTCTCACATCTTTGCCTTCCAAACCGACCCCTATGACTGTCCTGCGATCAGCCGTTATTCTGTTGTTCCTGCTTCCCTGCCTCAGCCTTCAGGGCCAGGGCTTCAGCGGCGGCTTCCGTGCCGGCCTCAATTTCATCGCCTTCAGCGGCGAACGGGAGATGAACGCCGACGGCATGACCCTGGAGACCTTCAACCGCACCACGGGCTTCCACGTAGGGGCCACCTTCGCCTATGCGATCACGGACCTGATCGGCTTCAAGGCCGACCTGATGTACAGCCAGAAGGGCGGCGAGGTCCGCTACAACGGCCCCTCCTACTTTTATCTCTATGACGATGCCGCGGATACCGAGGGCCTGCGCCTGACCGGTCAGCTGGACAGCGAGCGCGACGTGCTCAATAGCTACATCGACATTCCACTGGTCGCCTACTACCGCCTCGGGCCCGTGGAGCTGGAGGGAGGCGTGAGCGCGGGCTTCCTCGTCAACAGCCGGGCCTCCGGATCGGCGGAATTCACCAACGTGACCACCCCGGATGGCGGGTCGCTGCGGGACGTCAGCTACAACTACGACTACAACTACTTCGGCAATCCTATCGGCGGCGCCGCGGTCGTGGAGACCTCCACCATGCCCCTCAATCCGAGCTCCCCGATCGACCAGCGGTACCCTCCCTCAGTCATCGATGCGTACTATAACTCGAGCAGCAACCGCCCGCTGTACCGCCGGCTCGACTTCGGTCTCGTGGGCGGTGCCTCCTTCTTCCTCAACAGCGGCCTCTACCTCGGCGTACGCTACCAGCTCGGCCTCACCGACGCCACCCGCGGGGAGAACGACCAGCAGCTCTACGCCGCTGACGGCAGCACGGAACGTGGATACACCACCAACGACAAAGACTATAACCGCGTGATCCAGGCCAGCGTGGGCTTCCGCTTCTAACCGGTCCCCGATGAAGAATTTACTGGATCAGCTCTACGCCCGCGCGCCGCTCAGTCGCGACGATGCCTTCACTACCCTGACGCGCATCGCCAACGGGGAGGCGGCCGAACCGGAGATCGCCGCGGTGGTCTCCGCCATCAATATGCGGCCACCCCACCTGTCCGAGATCCAGGGCTTTCGCGACGCCATGCTCGAGCTGGCCGTACCGTTCGACCTGGAGGGCCGCCAGACCATGGACATCGTCGGCACCGGCGGCGACGGCAAGAACACCTTCAACATCAGTACCCTCTCCTGCGTGGTGGTAGCCGGCGCCGGGTACCCGGTGACCAAGCACGGCAGCTACGGAGTAAGCAGCAAGGTGGGAAGCAGCGACGTACTGCTGGCCCTGGGCTACGAATTTTCCAACGACCGGGAGAAGCTGCTCCGCGACCTGGATCGCGCCGGCGTATGCTTTTTGCACGCTCCCCTCTTCCATCCGGCCATGAAGAACGTCGTACCCGTGCGGCGCGCGCTCCGGGTGCGCACCTTCTTCAACCTGCTCGGTCCGCTCATTAATCCGGCCCGCCCGCGCTACCAGCTCTTCGGCACCTACGACCGCGAGGTGAGCCGCATCTATGATTACCTGTTGCAGGGGGAGGAAAACCGCGACTACCTCATCGTGCACGCCCTGGACGGGTACGACGAGATCAGTCTGACCAGCGGGGCCAG
>JBGTHX010000176.1:0-3859 GCA_041746055.1 Lewinella sp.
CCGGGTCGAACCCGAAGGCCCCGAAGTCGCGCACGGTGTAGCCCTTCGCCTCCAGGTATTCCTGGAGTTGCTGCTTGAGTTCAATGCCGCCGTGGTCGGTAGCGATGCCGATGGTCATAGGTGTTGCTTTACTAGGTTGAGCCCAAAATTACCTTGCTGGGGGCGTAAACCTTCTAAAATGTGGGACCTTTGATACAGAACCCGTTTTCAAGCTACCCACCCAAGCCTATGGCCAACTCACTCGACCCCCACATACTGATCATCTACGGTGCCTCCGGAGATCTTGCCCAGCGCAAGCTCATCCCCGCCGTATTCGATCTCTACCGCGGGGGCTACCTGCCCGAAAAGTTCGCCCTGCTCGGAGCCAGCCGTACCGACTTCACCGATGAGGAATTCCGCGAAAAGGTGGTCGGCGAAAACGAATTCTTCACGAATAAGGACGGCCTGAAAGAGGAAGTGGAAGCCTTTTCCCAGCTCCTTTTCTACCAGGACCTCAAAGCCTACGACGGCGCCGAAGACGCCAAAAAGCTCAAAGCGCGCCTGGACGAGCTCAGCGCCAGGTTCGATACCGGCCACAATTACATCTTCTACCTCTCCACCCCGCCGAAGCTCTACAGCACCATCCCCACGGCCCTGGAATCCGTCGGCCTCAACCGCCCCGAAGGGGGCTGGTCGCGGCTGGTGGTCGAGAAGCCGTTCGGCTACAATGAGGACTCCGCCAAGTCGCTGAACGAGGAGCTGCAGTCCGTCTTCCCCGAAAACAACATCTACCGCATCGACCACTACCTGGGAAAGGAAACGGTGCAGAACCTGCTGGTGACCCGCTTCGCCAACGGCTTCTTCGAGCCGCAGTGGAACCGCAACTACATCCAGACCGTCCAGATCACCGCCGCCGAGACCGTCGGCGTGGAGAGCCGCGGCGGCTACTACGACGACAGCGGCGCGATGCGCGATATGATCCAGAATCACCTGCTGCAGGTGCTGGCTCACGTCGCTATGGAACCGCCCATCCGGGCCGACGCCTACTCGATCCGCGGGGAGAAAATGAAATTGTTCCAGTCCCTGCGCCCGATCGTCGGTGACCAGGTGGCCGAGCAGGTAGTCCGCGCCCAGTATACGGCCGGCCACACCAAGGACGGCGACGTGGTAGCGTACCGCGACGCCAAGGACGTGCCCCAAGACAGTATGACCGAGACCTACGTGGCGATGAAGTTCTTCATCGACAACTGGCGCTGGGCCGGGGTGCCCTTCTTCATCCGCACCGGCAAATGCCTCCCGCTGAAGGTTACAGAGGTGGTCATCACCTTCAAGAATCCGCCCCAGGCACTTTTCGCCAACCAGGACCAGTACGCCATGAAGTGCGACAACCAGCTCATCATGCGCATCCAGCCCGACGAGGGCATGGCCCTCGAGTTCGGCATGAAGGTGCCCGGAGAAGGCTTCCGCGTGAAGAACGTGGATATGGACTTCTTCTACCGCGACCTCACCACCAAGGATGTCCCCGAATCCTACAGCCGCCTCCTCCTCGACTGCATGAAGGGCGACCCCACCCTGTACGCCCGCGGCGACAGTGTCGAACAGGCCTGGGCCTTCGTCGATCCCATCCTCGAGGCCTGGAAGGAGAACACAGCCCCCCTGGCCTTCTACGAGGCCGGCACCTGGGGCCCCGGGGAGGCAGAACGCCTCTGGGACGGCATCGCCGGCGCCACTTGGCGCAATCCGGCCGAGTCGCTTACCGAGGATAAGCATTACACTAAATTGTAAAGGGGCTACGGGGTGAGGGGGTTAAGGGGTAAAGGTCCTGCGGCAACCTGTCCCCTTCACCCCTTTAACCCCTTCCCCCCTCCCCCCTGTACTCCTACCCCACCCCCTAAGATGACCACAGACGTACTAATCATCGGCTCCGGCATTGGCGGCCTGAGCACCGGCATCAAACTGGCCATGCTCCGCCCCGATCTGAAGATCGACGTGCTCACCAAGGTGAACGAGCGCGAGAGTAACACCAGCTACGCCCAGGGCGGAGTGGCCGCGGTGTGGGACCACGGGGCCGATACCTACGAGAAGCACATCGCCGATACCCTCGACGCGGGGGCCGGACTCTGCGACGAGCACATCGTACGCATCGTGGTCGAGGAGGGCCCCGAACGGGTCGAGGAGATCATCGAGTGGGGTACCCGCTTTGACCTCGACCAGTTTCAGAAGTACGACCTCGGTCGTGAGGGAGGGCACTCCGTGAACCGGATACTGCACTACAAAGACCTCACCGGCTGGGAGATCCAGCGCGCGCTGAGTGCCAAAGCCGCTACGCTGGACAACCTGACCGTACACGAGCACTACTTCGCACTCGACCTGCTGACCCAGCACCACCTCGGGCATATCGTGACCCGCCTCACCGAGAATATCGAGTGCTACGGAGCCTACGTCCTGAACAAGGAGAACTGGGAGATCAGCACCATCGTGGCCCGGAATACCGTGCTCGCCGCCGGCGGCAACGGACAGATCTACCGCAGTACCACCAATCCCGTGATTGCCACGGGTGACGGAATCGCCATGGCCTACCGCGCCAAAGTGCACCTGGAGAATATGGAGGTCGTGCAATTTCACCCTACCGCGTTATACAATCCCGGACTGGAGAAGCAGGCCTTCCTCGTCAGCGAGGCGGTGCGCGGCTTCGGGGCCACCCTCAAGCGGCCCGACGGCTCCGAGTTCATGCACGACTACGACCCCCGCGGCAGTCTTGCGCCCCGCGACATCGTAGCCCGGGCCATCGACAACGAAATGAAACTGACGGGCGCCGAGTATATGTGCCTCGACTGCACCCACCTCGACAAGGAGAAGTTCATCGCCCACTTCCCCACGATCTACGATAAGTGCAAGGAGAACGGCATCGACCCGATGAAGGACCTGGTCCCCGTCACGCCGGCCTGCCACTATATGTGCGGCGGCGTGCAGGTGGATGAGTTCGGCCGCAGCTCCGTCAACCAGCTCTACGCCTGCGGGGAGTGCACCAGCACCGGACTCCACGGCGCCAACCGACTGGCCAGCAACAGCCTCCTGGAAGCCCTAGTATTCGGCCACCGCATCGCCCATTCCATCGCCTCCAACATCGACAACTCGGAAAGCGAGCAGGGCATCCCCCAGTGGGAGCGCACCGGCACCACCGAACCGAAGGAGCAGGTACTCATTACCCAGAGCACCAAGGAATTGAAAGAGGTGATGTCGAGCTACGTAGGTATCGTGCGCAGCGACAAGCGCCTCAAACGTGCCAAGGACCGCCTCGACCTGCTGCACATTGAAACCGAAGAGCTCTACAAGACCAGTTTGGTAAGCCCCCAACTCTGCGAGCTCCGCAACCTGATCACCGTAGGCTACCTCGTCACGAAGGCCGCCTCCCTGCGCAAGGAAAGCCGCGGCCTGCACTACACCACCGACTACCCCGAGAAGGCGGACTTCGTGCAGTATTCAGTCTTATAGGTGCGGCGGAGCCCCGAGAACCGTCGGGGATGCCGGAGAAAATACACATTTGGTTCACCGCCCATTTAGTGCTATTTTAAGCTACAGTGGAGCTCTTGGAACAGAGGTCTGATGTAGGGAGTATGTGGCATGCCGATCGGTCATCTGTCATGGCTTCGTCATACTCCTACTAGCGTCTTTTCATCCGCTTCCGTTGGTTACGCTGATAACTCTGCTGGGATCTACCAGCTAACAGCATGGCATGCAGCAGTTCCCCGGGTAAGCCGTGCACGTCCTGCATCCCAAAAATCCACTCCGTAACCTGAGCTACCCACCCCCGCCGGGAGTAGCTTCGTGGAATGGGCAAAAAAAGCTACCAGCAGTATCGGTCGGAACTCACCCTGGA
>JBGTHX010000177.1:0-14242 GCA_041746055.1 Lewinella sp.
CGGTACGCCGGCGCGGGTATTCTTCACCACGCTGGGCCACCCCTTTGACTTTCGGGAGGAATCGATGCGCAAGCTGGCCCTGAACGGCATCTACTGGGCGCTGGGACGGGAAGGAGACATCCCCGCCGGAGGCGTCAACGCCGAATTCGCCGCGCCCTACGAACCCAATAACTCCGGCTTCGGCACCGGATACAAGACCGGCCTCAAACCCGCCGCCCGATGACCCCACGCTCCGCCCCCAAACTGCTGAAGCGACTGCAGGACCGCCACCATAAGAATATCTCCCTGGCCCGCAGCCTGCACGAACTCCCCGACGAGTGCCTGCGGCAGCGACCAGGCCCCAAGTCGTGGTGCGCCCTGGAAGCGGTCGAGCACACCAATATCTGGAACCGCGACTACCTGGCCCGGGTGGAGGCGGCCCTGGCGGACCACGGCACCGCGGCGCGGGAGACCTTTACGAGCACGCGGCTCGGCAACTTCTTCGTGAGCAGCGTGAAGCCCAGTCCCAAAACCCGGAAGATCCCGACCCTGAAAAGGCTCAACCCCATTCACCGCGACCTCGACCGTAAGGTGCTGGACGAATGGCTGGTGAACTCCGGGCGCCTCACCGCCGTGCTGGAGGAGGCCGAGTGGGCCAACCTGAACCAGGTGAAGGTGCCCACGGCGCTGACCTCCCTCATCTCCCTGCGGCTGGGGGATACGCTGCGGATGATGGTGTACCACGACTGGCGGCATCTGAGGCAGGGGTGGAAAGCCACGGACTAAAATCTCCGCAAATCCTTGGACGGTTGCAAAACGAATCCCTACCTTTGCATCCGCTTAAAACGGGAACGCCCGTCGAGCAGCTATAAACCGGTGCGGTAGCTCAGTTGGTAGAGCAATGGACTGAAAATCCATGTGTCGGCGGTTCGATTCCGCCCCACACCACATGATTCTTGGAGTACATCATCATCAGCATATCGTTTCTCGCCCCGTCGGCGAGCGGTAGGTCGGTGCGATAAACTTTATACTCCACAAACCTATTGCTCAGAGGTCCGCCGGGAAAGTCCGGTGGGCCTCTCTGCGTTTTTAGCCCTTGCAACTATGAAGACCCCCCCCTTACGTATCGCCGTTCAGAAATCCGGTCGCCTGCTCGATGAGTCCATCGAGCTCCTGAAGGAGTGCGGGATCAAGATCGACAACGGCAGAGACCAGCTGAAGGCGCCCGCCCGCAACTTCAACGCCGAGGTTCTTTACCTCCGCAACAGCGATATCCCCCAGTACATCCAGGATGGGGTGGCCGACATCGGCATCATCGGGGAGAATACCCTCATCGAGAAGGAGAAGGACGCCGAAGTGGTACAGAAGCTCGGTTTTTCGAAGTGCCGCCTGAGTCTGGCCACACCCCGCGGTAGCGACTACTCCGGCCCCGAAAGTCTGAAGGGACGCCGTATCGCCACCAGCTACCCCAACAGCCTGCGGGCCTACCTGAAGAAGCACGGTATCGACGCGGAGATCCACGAGATCAGCGGCTCGGTGGAGATCGCCCCGAATATCGGCCTGGCGGACGCCATTTGCGACCTGGTCTCCACGGGCAGCACCCTGTTCAAGAACGGACTGGAGGAGCAGGACGTCATCCTGAAATCGGAGGCCGTCATCGCCGCCAGTCCGCGCATCGACGATGGCCGCCGCGAGATCCTCGACAAGCTCGTATTCCGCGTAAAGTCGGTCCTTGCCGCCCGCAACCAGAAGTACCTGCTCATGAACGTGCCCAACGGCAGCATCCAGCAGGTGACCGCCATGCTGCCGGGCATGCGCTCCCCCACCGTCCTGCCGCTGGCCGAGGCCGGCTGGTCGAGCGTGCACACGGTGATCAGCGAAGACAAATTCTGGGACATCATCGACGGGCTGCGCAGCGCCGGTGCCGAGGGCATCCTGATCGTCCCCATCGCCAAAATGATCCTCTGATGAAGATCTACGACAATCCCGATCCCCGCGACTGGGATGCCCTCGTCCAGCGGCCCGCCAGCGACCTGAGCAAGCTGGAAACGGCCGTGCGGGAGGTAATGCAGCGGGTCAGGGAGGAGGGAGACGCCGCCCTGCGCGACTACACCGCCCGCTTCGACGGGGTGGAGCTGGAGGACTTTTCCGTAGGCGAGGAGGCCGTAGCCGCCGCCGGACGGCAGGTACCGGAAGAACTGAAAACCGCCATCCAGACCGCCAAACGAAACATCGAGACCTTCCACCGCAGCCAGCAGACGGAACCCGTGGAGATCGAGACCATGCCCGGCGTGCGTTGCTGGCGGGAGAGCCGCGCGATCGACCGCGTGGGCCTCTACATCCCCGGCGGTACGGCACCCCTCTTTAGCACGGTACTGATGCTGGCCGTGCCCGCCCAGCTCGCCGGTTGCCGGGAGATCGTGCTCTGCTCCCCGCCCGGCCGGGAGGGGAACATCCACCCCGCCATCCTGTACGCCGCGGGGCTGTGCGGAGTCACGAAGATCTTCCGGCTCGGGGGCTCCCAGGCCATCGCGGCCATGACGTACGGGACCGATACGGTGCCCAAAGTGTACAAGCTTTTCGGTCCGGGCAACGCCTACGTCACCGTCGCCAAGCAACTCGCCCTGCTGCAGGGGCTGGCCATCGATATGCCCGCGGGACCGAGTGAGGTACTGGTGTGCGCGGACGCGGGTGCCGGGGTCTCCCACGTGGCCGCCGACCTCCTGAGCCAGGCCGAGCACGGTCACGACAGCCAGGTGGTGCTGGTGACCGACCGGCGGTCCACGGCCGAGGCCGTCTGGGCGGAGGTACAGCGGCAACTGGAGGAGCTGCCCCGCCGGGAACTGGCGGCCCAGAGTATCGCGAACAGCCTGGCCGTCGTCTTTCCGGATTGGAGCGGGGCCACGGACTACATCAACGCCTACGCGCCCGAGCACCTGATCCTGAGTATGGCCGATGCCCGCGCCTTCGCGCGGGAGATCCGCAACGCCGGCAGCGTATTCCTCGGCTACCACACCCCGGAGAGCGTGGGCGACTACGCCAGCGGGACCAACCACACCCTGCCCACCTACGGCTACGCCCGCCAGTACAGCGGGGTGAGCCTGGATAGCTTCGTGAAGAAAATGACCTTCCAGGAACTCAGCGCGGAGGGACTGCGCAACCTCGGCCCCACCGTGGAGATCCTCGCCGAGGCCGAGCAGCTGCGGGCCCACCGGAATGCGGTAAGTTTGCGCCTCGCCGATCTATAGACCGACCCCATGACCGAAATCGAAATACAGGACCTCGGCCCCCTTCAGCTCGCGGGGCTTTCCCAGACTACCAGCCACGGCGCCGGCAACTCGGCGGAGGTGTGGCGGGCTTTCGGACCGCGGGTGAAGGAGGTCACGGCCCGCGCCGACCAGTACCGCTACAACGTCCGGCAGTACCCGGAAGACCTCATACTGGCCGACCTCACCGCTGACACCGCTTTCGAACAGTGGGCCGCCGTGGCCCTGACCAATGGTGACGATGCCATCCCCGACGGGATGGTCAAGCTGCGGGTACCCGGCGGAACCTACGCCTACTACACCTTCCATGGTTCCCCGGCCGGTTTCGGAAGTGCCCTGGAGCGGCTGCTGCGCGAGTGGCTGCCGACCTCGGGCTATACCATAGACAACAGCCGCCCCCACTTCGAGCGGCTGGGGCCTGACTACCGGCCCGACGATCCGAACGCTACGGAAGAAGTTTTCATCCCTGTACTGGCTACCGGTCCCGAAGACGGGATTTACTGAGCCGGACGGAAATGCGGCGGCTGTATCCGTCGTTATACCCCATTAACATGACCACCACCGAATACATTACCTGGACGGACGAAAAGATTCAGGCGCTGGTGCGCCCGAATATCCGCACCCTGGTCCCCTACTCCAGTGCCCGATCCGAATTCAAGGGCCGGGCCGACGTGCTGCTGGACGCTAACGAGAGCCCCTTCGACAACGGCATGAACCGCTATCCGGAACCCCTGAGCACGGACATCCGCGTGGCCCTGTCAAGGATCAAGCACGTGGACCCCGACCGCATCTTTATCGGCAACGGCTCGGACGAGATCGTGGACCAGGTGACGCGGGTCTTCTGTGTTCCCGGGCGTGATTCGGTCGTGGCACTGCCCCCCACCTTCGGAATGTACAAGGTAGCCGCGGGCATCAACGACGTGGAGTTTCGGTCGGTGATACTGGAGCCTGACTTCACCATCCCGGTGGATGCCCTGAAGAACACCTGGGACGACAGCTGCAAGATCCTATGGCTGTGTAGCCCCAACAACCCCAGCGGCAACCTGATGGAGGCCGGCGTGGTGGAGGACCTGATCCGCAGCTTCCCCGGCATCGTAGTGCTGGATGAGGCCTACATCGACTTCATCCCGGAGGAGAGCTTCCTGCCCCGCCTCGATGCATTCCCCAACCTCATCATCACCCAGACCCTTTCGAAGGGCTGGGGCATGGCCGGGGTACGGCTTGGGATGGCCTACGCCAGCGCGTACATCGTGACCATGCTGCGGTCCATCAAAATGCCCTACAACATCAACGTGCTGACTAAGGCGGCGGCCCTGGAGGCCCTCTCCGCACCGGAAAAAATGCAGGAGCGGGTGGACCTGCTCAAAAGCGAGCGACAGCGGCTGGAGCGGGAGCTCGGCCGGCTGCACTTCGTCGAGCACATCTTCCCTTCCGCGACCAACTTCCTACTGGTACGCTTCGAGGATTCCGACCGGGTGTACAAGTACCTGCTCGAGCGGGGCATCGTGGTGCGCAACCAGAGCTACCAGCCCAACGCAAAGAACTGTCTGCGGATCACGGCTGGTCTGCCGGAGGAGAACGATCAGCTGATCGCTGCGCTCCGCGATTTTGAATAAACACCGAGGTTCCACGGAGGCATAGCACAGAGGTGCCACAGAACTTTACTTACCTTCTCTCCGTGGAACCTCCGTGCCGCTTCTCTGTATACACTCTGTGTTTAACCCGCAACGTATGCCTCAGAAACTACTCTTCTTAGACCGCGACGGCACCCTAATCCTCGAGCCCGAGAACTACCAGGTCGACTCGGTGGATAAGCTCGACTTCTACCCCGGCATCTTTCGCTGGCTGGGCCGCATCGTGCGCGAACTCGACTACCAGCTGGTGATGATCACCAACCAGGACGGGCTGGGCACCGCGGAGTTTCCGGAGGATACTTTCTGGCCCACCCACCACGCGATGGTGCGGGCGCTGGCCGCCGAGGGTATCGAATTCAAGGAGGAGCTCATCGACCGCACCTACGCCAGGGATAACGAGCCTACCCGCAAGCCGAATACCGGTCTGGTGGAAAAGTATATGGCGGATGACACCTTCGACCTGGCGGGCAGCTACGTGGTGGGCGACCGCCTCACGGACATGCAGCTGGCGAGAAACATGGGCGCGAAGGGTTTCTGGCTGGCCAACGATCCGGAACTCGGCAACGAGGAGCTTAGCCGGGAGCAGCTGGACGAACTGAAGGATACCATCGCCCTGCGCACCACCGACTGGGAGGATATCTACCACCACCTCCGCCTGGAAACCCGGACCGCCACCGTGCGCCGGACCACCAAGGAAACCGACATCGCCATCGAACTGGACCTGGACGGTACGGGGCAGACCGACATCGACACCGGTCTGGGCTTCTTCGACCACATGCTTGACCAGCTGGGCCGCCACTCCGGCTGCGACCTTACCGTGAAGGTGCAGGGCGATCTCGATATCGACGAGCACCACACCATCGAGGATACCGCCATCGCGCTCGGCGAAGCTTTTGCCAGGGCCCTCGGTGACAAACTGGGCATCGAACGCTACGGCTGGTACCTGCCCATGGACGATGCCCTGGCCTCCGTCGGCATCGACTTCGGCGGTCGCCCCTGGCTGGTCTGGGACTGCGACTACAGGCGCGAGAAGATCGGCGACATGCCGACGGAGATGTTCTTCCACTTCTTCAAGTCCTTCACCGACGGCGCCCGCTGCAACCTCAACATCAAGGTCGAAGGCGACAACGAACACCACAAAATCGAAGCCACCTTTAAGGCCTTCGCGAAGAGCATCAAAATGGCCAAGCGGCGGGACGTGGACAATATGCGGCTTCCTAGTACTAAGGGGGTGTTGTAGTACGGTAGTAGCGTAGCTTGTAGCTTGTAGCATGTAGGCGTTAGCAACACAACTACACACTAAATTCTACCCGCTACCCGCTACATGCTACCCGCTAGACTACCGTACTATAGTACTACGTTACCCCCTCGTGATCCCAAAACCCCTGTGGCTGGTACTCTGCCTGCTCGGGACCGGTGTGCTTGCCGGTCAGGTAACGCCCGTGTCGAATGTGCGGGAAAAGACGGTACCGGTAAATCCGGCGGGGCAGTTGGTGGATACGCTGACGGTGGCCGACGGGAGCCTGGAAGTGTTTGCCACGTCCGGGGAGCGGATCCCGGAAAGCGATTATATCCTGACCGGGCGGTACCTGCGCTGGGTCGGCCCGGCCCTACCGGATTCCTTGCACCTGCGCTACCGCGCCCTCCCCTTCGCGCTGGATGGACGGGTGGCGCTGCTGGACTCGACGCGCCTGCGGAAGGAAGAGGCCGGCCTGATAATCGGCGCTTATGACCCCTACGTACGGGCGGGACTGCTCGATAACGACACTAAGGTGCAGACCAGGGGCAGCTTCAGTCGCGCCATCAGCTTCGGAAACCGGCAGGATCTGGTGCTGAACTCGGCCTTTAACCTGCAACTGAACGGGGAACTCGGCAATGGCATCGAGGTGGCCGCCGCGATTACCGACGAGAACCTGCCCGTGCAGCCGGAGGGCACTACCCAACAGTTGCGTGAATTCGACCGGATCTTCATTCAGCTTCGAAAGGACCGCAGTCAGCTCACCGCCGGTGACTACGAGCTGCGTAACCCGGACGGCTACTTCATGCGCTACTACAAAAAGCTGGAGGGCGCCACCTTCACGACGGTCTCCGGCGGGGAGGCGGAGGGCGACGGGGAGTGGGCCAACAGCGCGAGCATTGCCGTGACCCGCGGGCAATTTGTCCGGCAGAATATTACTCCGGGGGAGGGCAACCAGGGCCCCTACAAACTGACCGGCAGCGGGGAACAGCGCTTCCTGATCGTGCTGGCGGGCACCGAGCGGGTGTACCTGGACGGGTTCCTGCTACAGCGCGGGCTGGACGGCGACTACGTCATCGACTACAACCTGGCGGAGCTGACCTTTACCACCCGCCGGATGATCACCCGCGACTCGCGCATCACCGTGGAATACGAATACGCCGACCAGCGCTACCTGCGGACGCTCACGGCGGGCAGCAGCCGGTACCGGAGGGGCCGCTTCACGGGTTACGTGAACCTGTACTCCCAGCAGGACAGCAAGACCGCGACCGGGGACCTGCAGCTCACCACCGAGCAGCGGAATAGCCTGAGCCTGGCGGGTGACAACTCCGACGGGATCGCGGTCTCGAGCATCGACACCCTGACCGGGCGGGAGGAACTGCGGGCCACCTACGAACTACGCGATACCCTCCTGAACTGTGGGGTGGCCCAGTTCTACCTCGTCAACAGCACGGATCTGGAGCGGGGACGCTACGTGGCCACCTTTACCGACCGGGGCCCGGGCGGCGGAGCGTACAATCTGGACCCCGGTCGTCCGGCCAACGAGCGGGTGTACGTATTCGTGGGCTACGACGAGACATGCCGGCCCCGGGGTCGCTACGCCCCCGAGATCGATCTCGTGGCACCCCGGCAGCAGCAGCTCTTTACCGCCGGGGGTGAATATCGTTTCTCCGGCGAGGGGGCGGTGCGCGTGGAGGGCAGCCGGAGTAAACTGGACCTCAACCGCTTCAGCGACCTCCAGGACGGCGACGACGTGGGCCATGCCCTGCGAGTGGACGTCGACCGAACGCTGTCCTTCGGTCCGGACAGCAGCGGCTGGGCGGTGGCCGGGCGGGGCCGGTACGAACTGGTGGAAAGGACCTTTAACTTCATCAACCCATACCGGTCCCCGGAATTCTACCGCAACTGGAACCTCAGCAACCGGCTCAGCACCATCCGGCCCGACGCGGCCCAGGAGCAACTGGCGGGGGGTGGTATCGGTCTGCTGAAGGCGGGACTCGGCCGGCTGGACTACGATTATGAGCAATTCTCCCGCGGCGATGCCTACCAGGGGGAGCGGCAGGAAGGGCTGCTGCAATTGCAGGCGGGGGGCTGGGCGGCGAACGGCAGCCTCAGTTTGCTGAACAGCCGCGACACCACTAGCCTGGGCAGCTTCCGGAGGCCGAGCCTGCAGCTCACCAAATCCTTCGAGCGCTTGGGGGGCTGGGAGGTGGCTGCCGCTTACGCCGGGGAAAAAAGCCTGCGCCGGGCCATGGATGCCGACACCCTCTCGTCCCTTTCCTTCCAGTATGACCGCTACACCCTCGGCATCTCCCTGCCGGAAACGGAGCGTTACGCCTTCACGCTGAGCGCCAGTCTGCGTGACGACCGCCTGCCGAAAGGCAGCGAACTCCGCGCCAGCACCACCGCCCGCGAACTGACCGCCGAGGGAAAATATCAGGCGGCGAAAAACCTGCAGTTGGGCGGTAATTTCACCTACCGCGAACTGGACGTGCCGGGTCAGGATCTCGTGGAAGACTTGCCGAGCAGTACCTTCCTCGGCCGCTTCGACGTGCGCGCGGACGCCCTCAAACGGGCCTTTACCAGCCAGACGACCTATCAGGTGGGAAGCGGTCAGGAGCCCCGCGTCGATTTCCAGTACCTCTACGTGGGGCCTGGGCAGGGACAGTACATCTGGCAGGACAGCCTGTATAACAACGACGGGCGTATCCAGCCCAACGAGATCGAATTGTCGCCCTTTCCCGACATCGCGGACTACATCCGTGTGAGCGTGTTCAACGATAACTTCATCCGCACCGACAACGCCAGCATCAACCAGCGCTTCAACTGGGACCCCGACCGGATCTGGCGCGGGACCGGAGGGATGAGGGAATTTCTGCGCCGTTTCGCGCTTAACACGGCCATCAATATCGACCGGAAGACCCAGGCCGCCGAGGATATTCAGGCGTGGAATCCTTTCCAGCTGGCGGTGGCTGATAGCAACCTGGTCGCGCTGAACGTGCGCCGTCGCCACGGCCTTTTCTTCAACCGCGCCAATCCGCGCTACGACGTGCAACTCGCCAACGACGAGCAGCGGAACCGGCGGGTGCTTACCACCGGCTACGAGAGCAGCCGGCGGGAAGACTGGGAGTTACGCGTGCGCTTTCGGCCCAATGATCAACTGAGCCTGGAGGCCGCGGCCGTTACGGGCAGCCGGGCGGCGGATTCGGAGCGCTTCAACGAAAAGGACTATACGATCGCCTTCAACCGTCTGGAGCCGGGGGTCAACTGGCAGCCGGGGGAATTCAGCCTGAACACCACCTTTATCATGGGCCGGGAGGAGAATGTCCTCGAAGCCGGCAACGGCGAGTTTACCGACCGGCGGGAATTCAAGTTCACCGGCAACTTCCGGAACTGGATCAACGCCGGCTTCAACTGGGTACAGATCGATTTTCAGAACGGGCGTTCGGGCAGCCCCGTCGGCTTTGCCCTGCTCCAGGGCCTGCAACCCGGCCGCAACCTGCTTTGGAACCTCAGCCTCACCCAGACCCTCGGCGAGTACCTCCAGCTCAACCTCCTCTACGACGGCCGGCAGACGGGGGAAGCGGACGTGGTGCATGTGGGGCGGGCGCAGGTTACGGCCCAGTTTTAGGAGGCGGGCATTCCCTTGCCACCAAGGATCTCCCCTTCCCCGATGCGGAAGCGGAGGTAGGTGATGGTCTTCCCGAGGTTCTTGTGCATGCGCTCGTAGTAGGTTTCCGTAGCGAGCTCGGGCAAGGGAAGCGGTTTGCTGTAGATATCGTCGTCGTGGTATAGAATCTCCATGGCGGGCTGGGCGGAGAGTGTTTCCAGAGACCACTCGTAGAGCTCCCGGCTGTCGGTCTTGAGGTGGACCACCCCACCGGGCCGGAGCAGGCGGCGGTACTGCTTGAGGAACTGGGCGGCGGTGAGCCGGCGGTTCTCCTTGCCCTTTTTGAGGAAGGGATCCGGGAAGGTGATCCAAATTTCTTCGACTTCCCCGGGGGCGAAAAAGTGGCGGATCACCTCGATGCGTGTACGGAGGAAAGCGGCATTGTCCAATCCTTCGGCAAGAGCCGTCCGGGCACCCTTCCAAATGCGAGCGCCCTTAATGTCGACGCCGACGAAATTACGGCCGGGATACTGACGGGCGAGATCCAGGGTGTACTCTCCCCGACCGCAGGCGAGCTCCAGCGTGATGGGGCTGTCGTTCTGAAAGTGGCCGCTGGCCCATCGGCCCCGGAGGTCGGTCAATGAGCCATTTACGCCGGTCAGTTCCGGCCGCGTAGGGTCGAAACTCTCGTAAACGTTGGGCATCTGGAGCACCTCGGCAAACTTCTGCAGTTTATTGCGGCCGGCCATGGAAGGGGACTTGTTAGGCGGGCGAAGATAATTCCACCAGCCACAACCCTGGCGGCCAGCCCGCGGGACTTTAAAGTGTCATATTTACAAAGTCATGACGGTAGCGCGAAAAACCGAACAATTATCGCCCTTTTTGGATAATATTGCTTTACAAATTCGTTATACTCGCGTTATCCTTATTTTATACACGCTTTATTCCTACCGATCTTGCGCCCAGAAAAAACACCCCGCCCCGTTAGTCCCACCCAAAGCCGTAAGCCCCTGGCCCGCCTGGACTATCCCATGCTGTCTCCCGCCTATCGCCACAAAAAGTACGCCCTGTTTTTGATGCGCACTTTTTGCGTTGCGGCACTGTACTTCCTCCTTTGGGATTTTACTCCCCTGCGGTGGACGCTCGTGCTTACCGTACCCGTAGTGACGTTTTTCTTCTTCTCGCTCGTAGGCTGGCGCTACTTCCTGGAGCGTAAGCTCCAGCGCATACACGAGGGCATTGGTTGAGGCCCTCGCTATTACTTGATGCGCGAGCTGGTAAGCTCTACATCCGCGTAGGCCCAGGCCGGCTGCAGGCGTGCGTCCACTGACGCCACGCTCGACTGATCGTCCATTCCTTCGTAGGCGGATCGCAGACCGTGCAGTGCCCAGCCATTCCTGGGATATATGTTGAGGTCCTGCTCGAATACGTCTACCGCTTCCGGGAAGCGACCCGCTTCCACGAGTACCGCCCCTAAGTGATGGCGCACGGAAAAGAACCAGTCCGGAGGCTCCATGTAATGGAGTGCATCCTCGCGCTCCACCGCCTTCCGCAGTAAATCGACGGCCTCGCCGAAATTCCCCGCCTGAGCCTGAATCTCTCCGGCTAGTACATCCTCCGCGATGGACACTATTGACCGGGCTGAGTTGAGCCCGAGCATTAGGCTATCGATCCGGGGGTCGGCGGACTCCTGCCGCAATTGGGCCAGTTCGGCGGCGGCAGCGGTTGGGTCGTGTTTTCCCAGGAAGGCCATTCCCCGGGCGTAGTGCCGGATCAGTTTCGGATATGCCAGATCGCGGCGGGTGTCTATCGCGGCGAGAATCTCGTCCCAGCGGCCAAACTTAACCAGTACATAGTCCGGGATAGCGTAGAAGTGTTGGAGCAGTCCCAGTGCCGGTACGCCGATCAGATCGTTATCGGCGTGGCGGGACGTGCGTTTAGCGGCATCGATGGCCCACTCACTCTTTCCCTCCAGGGTGGCGGTGGCGGCAAGGAAATGGTAATTGTGGGGGTGGTAGATGAGTGGATACGCGCCCTGGGCACGGCAGGCGGTGATATAGGAACTGTCCACCAGCACCGCGTTGCGGTTGGCGACCGATCCCTCGTGGTAATCTCCGGTGCGGATGTAAATATGGGACGGCATGTGGACGAGGTGGCCGGACCCGGGTGCCAGGCCGCCGTCCAGCCGACGGGCGTGCGGCAGGCCCTTACCGGGGGTCTGTGAGGATTCGATCGCGTGGATGTACAAGTGATTGGCCCCCGGGTGGTTTGCTTCGGCGGCGACGACGCGATCCAGGGTAGACATAATTTCCGGGGTCCAGGTGTGGGGGGTGCCGGTCGCCTCCCATAGATCCCAGGGGTGGAGGTCCATAAGCGCTTCCGCGAAGAGTGTACCGACGTCCGGATCATCGGGAAAGCGCGCTGCGACCTCACGCATGGCCGTAGCGTAGGCCTGGTCCAGGGCACTGCGATCCCCCGGCGCCTCGGCGCTGTAGCGCTGCGCGAGGGCGTTGATGAGTGCTTTTTCCCGGGGAGTACTCCGTGCCTCGGATAGGCGCACGGCCTGTTGCACGGCCTCGTAGGCACGGGGATAATTATCGGGTTCCATGCCGGCATTATAGTTGGGCCCAAGGACGTAGGCGTACCCCCAGTAGGCCATGGGGCAATCCGGTTCCAGCTGAGTGGCGTAGTAAAAGGACCGGGCGGCCTCGGCGTGGTTAAACCCGTAGGCGAGTAAAAGCCCCTGGGTTACGTATCGCTGTGTCAGTGGTTTGCTTGCGGTAACCGGGAATTCGAAATCTCCCTGGTCTTCGAATAGAGGGGCTTTCCGGTCGGTGTCGTACCACCCCCGATCGGTGGTCAGCGGCGCGCAACCGGGCGGCGTTGTGGTCTCCGCCGCGGAGTAGGCCGGGGGTCGGGTGGACCGGTCGCCGCAGGCGCAGAGTAGCAGGAGCAAGGCGAGCAGGGAAATGGGCGGGTGCTGGAAGTGTTTCATGGACGGGTATTCGAAAGTGTAGTAGCCGTTGGGGCCCACCGCGTGGGTGATCCTTTATAAGATAAGTCACCTTATCCATGAAATCGGGGTCTGTTTGAATCTTTCGGGTGACTAATGTACCAAGACTGGTGTATTCCGTGTCGTGCTGTCTATTTAAATGTTTAAACATTAGGCTACGGTGACCTCATCGACCCACGAATTAGTAATTTAGGGTACGAGCCATCCGCCTATCGACATGCAGACCCAGGATTACGAGCAGTACGTTTTCGACATTATTGAGGATCTCCAGGCCTACCGGACCGACCGGGGTCAGCAATTCCGTTACTCCGACATCTACGACGCGGCGGGTCATCAGTACGTCGACCTGGTCCAGGAGGGTGGCGGCGTACTCGGGATGGCGCTGCTGGGCTTCACCTACGTACTGGAGGAGATGGGCATTCGGTTCCTCAGCCTCGGCGGTACCAGCGCCGGCTCCATCAATACGCTACTCATGGCGGATGCCGGCACGCCCGGCGAAGCGAAGAGCGTCCGCATCCTCGAGCATATCGCCAGTAAGCAATTTAGCGACTTCGTCGACGGGGGAATGGACGCCGACCTGTTCACCGATGCCTTTCAGCAAAAAAGCCGCTCCAGGCTCTACCTCAGCCTGGCGCTGAATATGGCAGAACTGCGCGACGTGTACGGAATCAACCCCGGCAATCACTTCGAGGAGTGGCTTTCCGGACTGCTGCGGCATCGCCGGTGGAAGGACCTGAACGCCAATCTCTGCCAACTGCCGGAGGGGATGTACCACCGCTCGGATTACGGCGACGAACGGCGCCCCGTCACCGCGGAAGAGCTCGATCCGCGCATCGCCATCGTCGCCGCCGATATCACCACGCAAACGAAAGCGGACCTCCCCCGTCTGGCCTGCCTCTACTACGACAATCCGGACGAGCAGAACCCTGCCTGCTTCGTGCGGGCCTCCATGTCCATTCCTTTCTTTTTCGAGCCGAAAAGGGTATCGCTGCAGTGGAGACGCGGCAAGGAGAAAGAACTGCGGCGGAAGTGGCGCGACCTGGCCGGGTACACCGGTGAGCTGCCGGACGAGATCCTGTTCGTGGACGGGGGCATCATGTCGAATTTCCCCATCGACCTCTTCCACCGGGCCAACCGCATCCCCCACCGGCCCACCGTCGGCGTCAAACTGGGCATAGACCGGGCCCGGGCGCGCAAGATCGAGTCGATCGGCGACTTTCTCGGCGGCATGACGGAGGGCGTGAGAAACCTCCGCGACTTCGAATTCATCCGCGGAAATCCGGAATACAAGAGCCTGGTGGAGTACATCGACGTGGAGGGATTCGACTGGATGGACTTCAACATCTCCGAAGAGAACAAAATGAAGCTCTTCCGTCGCGGGGCAGAAGCCGCCAGAAATTTCCTGCACCGGTTCAACTGGATGGACTACAAAGCGGGGATCAAAACGAATCTCCTGCAACGCATCAAGCCCGTCCTGTGGGAACTCAGTGACGTCCGGGATCT
>JBGTHX010000178.1:0-4202 GCA_041746055.1 Lewinella sp.
CGCCTCGAAGAACTTACGGCGGATGTGCGCCAGACAGCTCACCCCCGTTGCCGCCGGGTGCTTACGCAGGTAGGTCTCGTAGGCCTGGTAGCCGTCCGTCTGCAGGTAGCCCGTGAAGTCGGACAGTCTTTCCATCACGCCGTGCACGCCACGGCCCCGCCGGTAATCGAACAGCACCAGCCCCGAGGCCGCCGCGTCCCGGTAGACCCACTGGTAGCCCAGGTGCGCTTTGCCCTGCTTTTCCGAAGCCAGTACCCTGATCGTGGACTCGTCCACCTGCAGGTAGTCCGCACTGACTACCGTAGCCAGTAGTCGTTGGTACAGGGGTTCGAGCAGGCTGCAGGTGGCCGCGAACCAGTCGCCGATGGTGGCTTTATGCACCGCCCAGCCGTGGTCGCGCTCGAAGCGCTTGATCTGGCGGTAAAAGGGCAGGTGGTCGACGTATTTGGCCACGCATAACTCGGCCAGTAACCCCGGTTCCGGGATGCCTTTGTCAATGGGACGGCTGGGTAAGTCAGCGATCAACACGGTCGTGGAGCCATCAGTTTCCTCGCGGGCGTACTTGGGACGGATACGCCGGATGATGACCAGCTTACCCGGACGATAGTCGAGCGTGTCGGTGACTTCCTGGCCGATGCACTGCAGCCCTGCGGTGTCCTGGCCCTCCGGTTCCAGGATGATCTCTTCTACCGGCAGATGGTCCGGTAGGGCCGTCCGGCCCGGATGGGCTGTTTTGGCCTGGCCACGGGTATAGGTAACGGTCTGCGGTGTAGCCACGGGGGCATCTTGCGCCGCCGCCGCCGCCGCCGGCTCGTCCCACAGCGCCATCTGCTCCGGCGCCGTACTGCCCGTCAGCCGCTCGGACTTGACCCCGAAGATCAGCTTTTTCAACTGGTCGAGCTCGTGCCGTAGGGCATTGTACTTGCCCTGCAACGCGTCATATTCCGCCTTGGATACCGTGGCTTCCACGGAATAAAAATACGCAGCGTGGTCCGTTTTCAGGCCGCCTGAACGTACCTTTTCCGTCGCTTTACGGAGGTAATTTCAATGCCCGCCAGCAGCAACTGCAGGTCGGTGAAGGACAGTTCCAGGGTGTCGCCCCCGGCCCGGGGCAGCTCGAAGGTACCGCGTTCCAGCACCTTGTACCAGACTACCCAGCCGTCGCGGTCCCAGACCAGCAGCTTGATGCGGTCGCGCCGCTTATTGAGGAAGATGAACACGTCGCCGCTCAGGAGTTCCCCCTGGCGGATGTGTCGGCGGACCAGGCCGCTCAGTCCGTTGAACCCCTTGCGCATATCGGTGGCCCCCCGGTAGAGGAAGTAGCGTTGGCGGGCGCTAAAGCTCAGCATAGCGGCGGTCCAGGCGCACTAACAACTCGACGAGATGCTCCGGGTCGGGGTCCGCGAAGGACATGCGTAAGCCGCCGGGCAGGCTGACTTCCAGTGTCGGGGCCGCGGACGGCAGCGGCGAACAGCGCAGGCTCACGAAGCCCTCATCAACCGGGGCGGGGTCCGGGCGGGGCCTGGACTTACGCCGCCAGTAATGAAAGGTCGCGTAGCTGATCCCTTCGGCCGCGCAAAAATCCTTGATGGACTGGCCCGAGGCAGCGTGCCGCTCCACCAGGACATACATAGAGTTGGCTTTATCCACCATTGCTTTTGCTGGCAAAGCTCTCATCCCCCATCCGGCGGAACAAGATGGACTTGCTCAGACGCTTACGGAATTAGGATCCCGCACTGATCGTCCTCCACAATGGTTGCCGAACCGCCCTTCGGGTGATCCTCGGCCACTAGCGTGTTCAAATCGCCCCAACCTGGGCTGAAGCGTGAGTGGACGTCGATGATCGCCGTCAATTGCATAATGCCTTTTTGGTGCGGTACGTAAGTGATGTCGATGGGCCGGACCTGCCCGGGTCGGGTAATTTCCGGATCCTGACGCAGCTAGAAGTGTACGTACTTAACTTGGTGTCATACGAGCGGGTGCCGGCGTGCGGTAATAGCTCAAGTGCGGGGCCCGTGCATCGGTCTACGCGTCCATTTGTAGCCAGCGGAATGGACTTTGTCCGGCAGTATGGGCTGCATCATCAGGAATCCCGGGGTGGATTCTTCCTAGATGTGGGAGTGCGTTGAGCGCAGCATCGCCGGATTTTGCTCGCTTTTCCCCCACCGCGCTGGATGATTGCTTCTCCGCCTAAGCATCCCACACTGCCACCGTTTCGGAAGTGGATTGGTTTGATCGACCCGGGAGGGCCTCACTTCCTTAAATCCCACAGGGTTGGGCATTTTTTAGAACCTCGCGCACCATTTACCGCTCGGCTTCGCTTGCCGCCCCCGCATCAATTCCGGTGGTCGACTTGCCCATACCGCTTTTGAAGATTTCCTCGGAGCCGGCGCTGAACTCCCGCCAAGCGGTGCCCGCGAAGCCCTTATGACCAGGGACCTTACCGAATTGGTAAAGGGTTTTCCCTGGTGGCCTAACCTTTTAGTCTAGATTTCTTGCCGCGTAGCTTCCTGGCCCAACGCTCAAGCTCCTCCACCTCCCTGAATTCATCGACGAACCGGTTTCGTACAATGCTTACAAAAGTAGCACGGAACAGGGGGTCTTCCATGTTCTCCGCATTTGTTTGATTGGAGCGGTATCCACTATTGCGCCGCTTCTTGGTGGTTTCGAAGACATTCAGCTTTGCTTCGGGATACCGATCGAAGATGTTTCGAACGGTGAACTCCACTTTCTGCCGCAGACGTTGGTTCAGCTGTTCAATTTCTTCCTCCACTTTGGCTAGGTCCTTCTTGCGCTTCCTGGCTTTGGCTTCCAGGTTAGCCTGCTTCTTTTCTTCGGCTTTCTGTGCGGTCATCAGGGCGTCCGTCGTGACCATAGTGTGGAGATACCCACCAACGTTCTCGATCTTTTTGCCCGCTTTGAGCTGAGTCAGTGTGTAGTTAATCCCATACTGTATCTGGTCCTCCGGATAATTGGAAACCCACTTTTTTACGATGGATTCCTCTACCCACTGCTTTACCTGCACGTACAACCGATCAATCTTCCCCTGGCGCTCCGCGGTCTCCATTTCCGTCTTGGGACTTTCCTTCCCCGGACGGTGTTCCGAGTGATCCACTACGGGATCATAACGGGAATTGGTCATGATGATGAAGCGGATCTCTACGATCTTACGGCCCCGTTTCAGGACCTCATACTCGAAGCAGATATCAGTGTTGTCTACCAAGTGCCGCTGGGCCGGTTTGATAACTTTTTGGTTCAGACTCCCAAACAGCGGGTATTTGTCCTTGATGGTTTCCTTCCCCTTGGCGTTCCGGACGCTCTGCTTTGCCCCGATCATCTCCTTGAACTTCTCCACGGTGATCTTACGGTGCCCGATCCGCTCGTACTGTTTGAGTAACTCGTAAATGCGGATAGAGTAACTGCTGGGAAGGTTTAGTACGTTCTTCACCTCGTAAATGGTGTAACGGTCCTTTAGGGCCAGCAGGTGGGGCTTCAGCTTGGGATGAAAATTTACTTCGATGTAGTTGAGGTTAGCTCCGCTCACCTGGGTCGTGGCGCCCACGATGAGGTGAGTGCGGGTCTCGTTCAGTCCGCCCTCCGTTTCCTCGTAAATTGACACCTCCTTCTGCAGCAAACTGTTAGCTGCGTCGCGGAGAAATTCATACGAAGCCTTGGTGCGGGTCAGGTCAAACTCCTCAACAAGGTCCCGGAGGTAGATACGGTAGTCACGGAAGTCCGCGTCGGTGGGCTTGATCATCGTAACCACCTTCGTAAACACTCTCATCTCCCAGAGGGAAAAGTGATAACGCGCCTCAACCAGGTAGTTGGACTTACGGACGAGTAACCGGACAGAAGAAGGAGGCGAAGACATGCTGAACTATATCTATCGCCAAAGCTAAGTTATAGTTAGGAGGGAACCTGACCCACCTCAACTAAATTCAAACTATACCAAATTTGGGGAACTGTACCAAATCTAGGGACAGGATTCCCCCAGATTTGGTACAGTTAGCCCTAAATCCAATATAGTTAGCCCTAAATCTAGTACAGTTAACCCTAAATCTAGTACAATTCAACCTACAAATGGCTGTAAGTCAAGCTGTTGCAGGGACGGAAAGAAGTTAAATATGGTTAAATAAGAAAAACAACAGTAGCCAAGCTCGACTAAAAGTGTGGATGTTGTCGATCAAAATTCTTTCTTGACC
>JBGTHX010000179.1:0-2861 GCA_041746055.1 Lewinella sp.
ATTGTGCATCCGATGGTCCTTCCGGGACCGCGTTCCGGACGGGCCCTTCACCGGTTGTCCGAACTCCAGCGTCGTGCCCTGCAGCGAGAACTGCAGATGATGATCAGGCAGAAGACGAGCGGTTTCATCCGGCGGGAAGCCGATAGAATCGTTCACGCCGCCCAGGACGAAGCCGATGGGCTTACGGTTACCTACACGGTGAACCATCCACCTTCGTGGGCGCAGCTGACTGCCCAATTCAATCGGGGGGATAGTGCCTTTGGCGACGACCAGGGAGTTGAGGTAGGAATCCGGATCCAGAGCGATTACCACCATGAATAGCCTCCAGCCCACCACAACCCGGTCTGATCACCCCCTTACCCGGCAGGTAAATCATTGGACAGAGGCGGGCAGGCGCCTGCGAAAGCTGGATGATTTGGCCGCCCAGAGCGCCTGGCTAGGGCTGGAAACGTACCTCGGCACCCAAATCCGGGAGAGTCTCATGGGAAGCCTCGACCGACTGGATAGGAAAGGGGATCGGCTGAGGTCCCATTTGGCACGGAGCCAGGACGATAGCCTGCTCGATGAGCTGGAGGATTACCGGAAGGCCTACCTGCGGGCCGAAACCACTCTAAACTTCTTTACCAACGCCATCAACTCCCGCACCAATACTAACCTTGCCGCCCTGCTGAGTGCGTGCGACTGGATTGCGCGTAAGTGCATGGAGGGCGTACTTCAGCCCCTTGGCTTTTCCGTTCCGCCGGTGCTTTGCTATCCCGCTGACGGGGAGGGGGCTGCCGTACTGAAGGCCGGATTGAGACTGTGGGACAGGGATACCATTAATCCGGTCGCCGCCATAAAGATTGCGCGGCATAATCTGCTGCGGCCCACCGCACTGCTGCACGAGGCCGGTCATCAGGTATCGTACATCCTCCACTGGAACGAAGAGCTGAGCGAAGCGCTGGCCAGCGCGCTGGCCCCGTTCGGGGAGGGCATAGCCGGTATTTGGAGCCAGTGGTCTTCGGAGATCTCCGCTGACACCTACGCATTCGTGCACGCCGGCTACGCTTCGGTATCCTCCCTGCACGACGTTCTCTCCGGACAAATCGAACGGGTGTTTCGGTTCTCACCCGGTGATCCGCACCCCATAAATTACCTGAGGGTGCTGCTGAGCGTGGAAATGTGTCGTCAGGTTTACGGAGCAGGTCACTGGGATCAGGTGGAGGCATACTGGAAAAAATTGTACCCCATCGAACGGGCTCCGGACAGTCTCCAGGCCTTCCTGAGGCAATCGGTGGCGCGCCTTCCGCTGATTGCACGCGTCTGCCTTCAGCACCCTTTCCGTGCCTTCGGCGGGAGAAGCATCAGTTTCTGGATCGACCCCGCCCGGGTGAGTTGGGCCAGCCTGCGACAGCTCGAAAACACGGTTGGCCCATCGCTTCTCACCTCGCCCTATTGGCTCCGGAGAGAAGGCATCCGTCTGCTGGCGCTATACGGATACCGTTTCGCCCTCCAACCTCACCGGGCCGTAGAAATTCTCGACCGGCAGCGGTCGTGGCTGATTCGGCTGGGCCAGCAGTTGCAGGTCAATCAAATACTAAATCACCAAACCGTGAATCATGCCCGATAAAGTAAGCAAAGCATCCACATTCAAAGACTCCCAAGGGGAAAGTAGCGGCCCTCACGCCGGAAAGCAGCCAGAACTTCTAGAGCGTACGGTTGAACATCTCCGGGAGCACAACGCCGACCTGGTTGCTCAGGTGCAGAGCCTCACGAAGCAACAGCCCGTGCGGCACGGGGGCGAGCACGCACAGCAGTTATTTG
Source organism: Lewinella sp. (assembly GCA_041746055.1). Taxonomy (GTDB): domain Bacteria; phylum Bacteroidota; class Bacteroidia; order Chitinophagales; family Saprospiraceae; genus Neolewinella. The sequence goes on from JBGTHX010000179.1 coordinate 1,804, forward strand.
AGCAGGCGCTGGGCCGACTCTCCAGGCCGGACGTGGATCTAAACCGCGATAATACGGACAAAGATGGTAAGCCGCAGGCCCGTATCTGGTGCTACGGCATTCGCTATGCCTGCCCTGCCGTACCATCCGCAATTCAATGACGTATAAAACCCATTATCATGTTTGTAAGAATCGCTGCCGATACCGGTACCCTTAACTCCGCACGAGCGGATGAACTCTTCCGCCTGCATCCTTCCGATTTGGCAGCCCTGCTCGAAATGGCGTGGAGTATGCGTGTGCAGGACGTCAACGCTCCACTCGGCTCACCGCGTAACCGCGCCGGCGAATTGAGAAATTTGCCCGAAGCAGTACAAAAGCTCTTTGACTTCGGCAATTACACGACCATCGGAAAGGATAGTGTACAGTGGGATCATCTCATCTACGCCTACCTAATTGAAAATACGCGGGTGGTGGAAACCTTCCGCCAGGTGCTTTTCGAGTACCTACACGGTGAGAAGCTCAGTTCTCCCCTGGACACCGATACCCAAGCCTGGTTGCGCAACACGGAGGCGTTGTTCTTCGCCACACCAAGTCCCTTTGCCGTATACGCCATGCAAAGTGAGATACGACCGGACCCGGCTGCTTACCGCAGGAATGCGTATTACCGCATGTTTGGCATGGACCTCAACCACGGAGGACCCGATGACAAACCCTACTCCTACCTGCGGGCCAAGGCGAGTAACAACGACTTTGTAACTACATTAGAACAGTTGCTCTACCAAATCTGGATTGGTATTGCGAACTTCGGGAACTCAAGTGGAGAAAACCGGACCGACAACTCCTCCATCGCGACGCTGGCCCGGCAGCTTAATAATATGCTCCTGGCGCGTCGGCAGAACGGCAACCTTTCGCGGACGGAATTTTCGGCAGTTGCCATGATGTCAGCAGTTCCCCGGGTAAGCCGTGCACGTCCTGCATCCCAAAAATCCACTCCGTAACCTGAGCTACCCACCCCCGCCGGGAGTAGCTTCGTGGAATGGGCAAAAAAAGCTACCAGCAGTATCGGTCGGAACTCACCC
>JBGTHX010000180.1:0-15365 GCA_041746055.1 Lewinella sp.
GGGCCGCTACGTGTACGGCTTCAACTACGCCGAGGGGCCGGGCGAGGGCCGCTTCGGTGGCCGCCTGCAATCGCTGGAGGTCGAGCGCGAGGAAAACAGTCCCGACAGCGGACCGAACACCTACGTCCACGCCAACGACGAGTACGAGGTCACGACCACCTTCACCCGCGAAAATCAAGTCGACAGTGAGCTGTGGGAAATCTCCGGCACCGTGATGATCCGCAACCGGAAGACCGGTAAATCCGAGCAGGTGCGGGTGCTGGGCGAGCAGGGCTGCTAGGATATTGAGTTTTAAGGAAGGTTCACCACAGAGGCTTCGCCACACGGAGGGCTTCACAGAGGTGGCACAGAGGCCTGCGGCGGAGCGCACCGCGCTTCATAATCCGAGTAATCCAGTTGTTCTGCAGGGAAAAATCCGTGAAAATATGTGGCTAAGCGAAGCGATCCGAGCAAATCTGTGAGAAACCCCTCTCAGTAGTGTGCCGACCCACTTTCCTCAGGACGGATACCACAGAGGTTACGCCACACAAAAGCATACCGCGCTTCGTCGGTCCCATTGCACCCGCGCGCCGCCGCCCCGGCCCGCTGCGGTAATCTTGTCCGCCCGCACCGCGTTATCTTGGGGTATCCCCTAAACACCGTGCGCATGCCCCTACGTAAACGCCCCCTCTACGCCGCCCTCGGAGCCGTCGCTTTTCTGAGCCTGACGGCCGCCACCGTAGTGCCCCTCAACGATAAGTTCTTCGAAATCATGAAGGCCATCGAGGTGTACACCAATGTGTACAAAGAGGTGAATACCTACTATGTGGACGAGATCGAGCCCAATAAGCTCATGCGCACCGGCATCGAGGCCATGGTCGGAAGCCTGGACCCCTACACCAACTACATCAGCGAAACCGACGTGGAAACCGCCCGGCTGCGGCAGAGCGGACAGTACCAGGGCATCGGGGCCGACATCGAGTATGTGGACGGCCTGCCCACCATTCTGACGCTGTACCAGGGCCAGCCCGCCGATGCCGCCGGCCTGAAGACCGGCGACCGCCTGATGGAGATCGACGACCGGGAAACCGTAGGTTACAACCGCGAGCAACTCGAGGAGATCATGCGCGGCTTTCCCGGCACGGTGATGAACCTGACCGTAGACCGGCCCGGCGAAGGCCTCAAGAAACTCCAACTGACCCGCGGCGACGTAGAGATCGCCAACGTGCCCTACTCCGGCATGCTGAAGAACGGCGTCGGCTACGTGGCCCTGACCACCTTCACCCAGAACGCCGCCGGTAACGTGCGGGACGCGGTCTCCAAACTCCGCGCCGATAACCCCGACCTGACCGGCGTGGTGCTGGACCTGCGCAACAACGGCGGCGGACTGCTGAACGAGGCCGTGGACATCGTCAACATCTTCGTGCCGAAGGACGAGCTCATCGTGACCACCAAGGGAAAGGTGCGCGACTGGAACCGCACTTACGAGACGAAGGGCAACCCCCTGGACACCGAACTGCCCGTCGCGGTACTGATCAACGGCCGCTCGGCTTCGGCTTCCGAGATCGTCTCGGGGGCGCTGCAGGACCTCGACCGCGGCGTGCTCATCGGGCAGCGCAGCTACGGTAAGGGGCTGGTGCAGAACATCATGGAAACCGGCTACGGCAGCCGCGTGAAGATCACCACCGCCAAGTACTACATCCCCAGCCAGCGCTGCATCCAGGCCATCGAGTACCGCGACGGGAAGCCCTACGACATCCCCGATGCCCAGCGGCCGGAATTCAAGACGCGGGCCGGCCGTACGGTGCTGGGCAGCGGCGGCGTGGCCCCCGATATCGAGGTCGACGTGCTCGGCAAGAACAATGTGGCCCAGGGGCTGCTCGAGGAATACATCATTTTCGACTACGTGAACGAGTGGGTGCGCGATCACCCGACAATCGACTCGGTGGCCGATTTCCATTTCCAGGACTGGGATGCGTTCCAGGCCTATCTTAACCGGGCCGATTTCAGTTTCGATTCCAAGGCCGAGCAACTGCTCGAGCAGGCCGCCGAGCGGGCCGCCGAGGAGGGCTACGACCTCTCCGCCGAGCTGGACGCCATCCAGGCGAAGATGGACCGCGAACAGGCCACCTCCATCGCCGGACTGAAGGAGGAAATCATCCACATCATCGAGAAAGAGATCGCCGGCCGCTACTACTACCAGCGCGGCCAGGTACAGATGGGCCTGCGCAACGACAAGGAAGTGCAGGAGGCCATCGCGGTGCTTAACGACCGGGCGCGCTACCGGGAACTACTTAACAAGAAGGAGGGCTAGTCCGGGGGGAAGTAGACTGCTTAACCTAGGTCTAAACTAATTTCCATGTCCGCACCATGGAAGCCGCTACCCGGCAGATATACTCCGGGCGAATACCACGATGCCCCCCGACTGCACATTGATGACCGGGCGCATGGAAAGCCGGCTGGTCAAAGACCTCCAGAATTCCGTGCCGATTACCAACAAGATTGGGCAAGGACACTAGTGGGCCCCGGCCACCGAACGCATATCGAAGACCGCAAAGTAGTTTTCCGGATTGGTGACCGTGCCCGCTTCCAGGATTACCTCCACGTCAATGTCGCGGTTGCGGAAGGCGGTCACGAAGTCATTCATGATCTCGACCACGTCGTAGTCGAGGAACTGGTTCTTGCGTACATCCAGCTTGAGCAGGGCTCCGTCGGGGATCTCGTCGAATTGCTTGCGGATGGCGCCCTTATTGAAGAAGGTGACCTCTTCGGCGAGGGTGATCTTGACCACGGCGCGCTGTCCATTCTCGTTTTCCATATGCAGGAAGTGGGAGTTCTGGTAGCTGGTGTAGAGGATCACGATGACCCCGACCGCCAGTCCGAGACTGATGCCGATGAGCAGGTCCGTGAAAACGATGGCCACCACCGTCACGAGGAAGGGTACGAACTGCCGCCAGCCCGCCCGGTACATGCCGAGGAAGGTGGCCGGCTTGGCCAGCTTATAGCCCACCAGCAGTAGGATGGCTGCCAGTACCGACAGGGGGATCAGGTTGAGCACGTTCGGCACCAGAATGACCGAGATGAGCAACAGTACACCGTGCAGGATCGCCGAAAGCTTGGTACGGCCGCCCGACTGGATGTTAGCCGAACTGCGTACGATGACCTGGGTGACGGGCAGGCCGCCGATCATACCGGAGATGATGTTTCCCGTTCCCTGCGCCAGGAGCTCGCGATTGGTGGGCGTCACGCGGCGGCGTGGGTCCAGCTTATCGGTGGCCTCTACGCACAGCAGCGTTTCCAGGCTGGCTACCAGGGCGATGGTAAAACCGGTGATCCATACGGCGGGGAGCGTGATGGCGCTGAAGTCCGGGAAGCTGAACTGCCCGATGAAGTCGTCGAAGCTCTCGGGGATCGGCACGTTCACCAGGTGGCGCTCGTCGATGCCGAATCCGCCCGTGCCCATGGTCACTTCCCAGAGGATGCCTGCCGCTACGGCGACCAGCGGACCGGGAATGATGGTAAAGATCTTGCCCCGCTTGGACAGGACGGCCTCCCACAGAATCAGGATACCCAGGGCGATGAAGGCGATGGTGGTAGCCCCGTCGTCGGTATAGTTGAACATGTTGAAGAGCTCCGAGAAGGTATTCTCGCCATCGGGCTGCAGGAAAGCGTCGTCGCCCTCGGGGTCGGCGTCGTAGCCGAAGAAGTGGGGGATCTGCTTCAGGATGATGATCAGGCCGATGCCCGTGAGCATGCCCTTGATCACGGCCGAGGGAAAGAAGTACCCGATGACGCCCGCGCGCAGTACGCCAAAGGCCACCTGCAGGGCTCCGCCGATCACTACGCAGGTGAGGAAGAGCTCATAGCTGCCGAGGTCGGTAATGGCAGTAAGCACGATGGCCGTAAGCCCCGCCGCAGGGCCGCTCACGCCCACCGCCGATCCGCTGACCGCGCCCACCACGATACCCCCGACGATGCCGGCGATCAGGCCGGCAAAGAGGGGCGCTCCACTCGCAAGGGCAATACCCAAGCAGAGCGGGATCGCCACGAAGAAGACCACGATACTGGCGGGGAGGTCCCCCTTGATGTTGTCGAAAATCCCCAGACGCTTGTGGGTCGAGGGGGTAAGGTTGTCGGCCATAAATTAATAGTATTACTTCGCTATATGCGAAAAAGACTATTAGGCCGTAAAAAGTTTAATAATCCCGCGCTTTGGGTCGGGGGATCCTAAATCAATCGGCCGTTTCCAGGAACTGCATCTCGTAGAGCTCGCGGTAGCGGCCGTCCTCAAGCTGGAGGAGTTCCTCGTGGGGTCCGAACTCTTTGATCTCGCCTTTTTCTAGGACCATGATATTGTCCGCATTGCGGATGGTGCTCAGGCGGTGGGCGATCACGATACTGGTGCGGCGGTCGATCAGCTTCTCGATGGCGTGCTGGATGACGCCCTCGGTCTCGGGGTCGACGCTGCTGGTGGCCTCGTCGAGGATGAGGATATCGGGGTCGAAGACCAGCGCCCGCACGAAGGAGATCAGCTGCCGCTGCCCCATGCTGAGGGTGGCCCCGCGTTCCATCACGTCGTAGTCGTACCCGCCGGGCAGCCGCTCGATAAAGTCGTGGGCGCCGATGAGCTTCGACGACTCGATCACCCGCTCGCGGCTGATGGAGGGGTCGCGCAGGGTGATGTTCTCCATCACGGAGCCGGTGAACAGGAAGACGTCCTGGAGCACCATGGCCATGCGGCTCCGTAGGGCGGTGAGCTCGTATTCCCGCAGGTCTACACCGTCGATCAGGATCTCACCGGTCTGGTACTCGTAGAAGCGGTTGATGACGTTGGTAATGGTGGTCTTGCCGGAGCCGGTGCTGCCTACAATGGCCAGGGTATCGCCCTTGTTGAGCTTAAAGCTCAGGTCCTTCAGGATCCATTCTATGCCGGTGTAGGCGAACCAGACGTTGCGGAACTCCACCTCACCCTCGAGGGAGGCGGGCCGCAGGTCGCCGGTATTTTCGATCTGGTCGTCGCGGTCCACCACCTTGAACACCCGCTCGGAGGCCACCAGGCCCATTTGCAGCGTATTGAACTTATCGGCCAGCACCCGGATCGGGCGGAACAGCATGTTGATGTAGATCGGGAAGGCGACCAGAGCCCCGAGGGTCACCCCGCCGGCGCGGGCCACGTCCTGGGCGCCCCACCACACCATCAGGGCGAGGCTCGCCGCGGCGATGATGTCGACCGTCGGAAAGAAGATGGCGTAGTAAAGGATGGCGTCGATGTTGGCCTTGCGATAATCGGCGTTGATATCGGAGAATTTCCGGGCCTCGGAATCCTCGGCGTTGAAGATCTGCACGATCCGCATGCCGGTGATGCGCTCCTGGAGGAAGCCGTTCATCTTCTGGATCTGGGTGCGCACCTGCTGGTACGACTTCTTCACCGCCTCCTTGAAGAGGTAGCTGGCCAGCACCAGAAAGGGCATGGTGGTCAGGCAGATGAGCGTCAGCCGCCAACTGGTGGTGAGCATGATGGCCAGCACCGCGAAGATCGACATCAGGTCGGCGAGGATAGTGATCACCCCCTCGGCGAAGATGCTGTTGATCGACTGGATATCGTTGATCGTCCGGGTGGTGGACGTGCCGATGGGCGTCTTGTCGAAGTAGCTAAGCCGCAGGCTGTTGATGTGGCTGAAGACGCGCACCCGCAGGTCACGGATCACGCTCTGCCCCAGCCAGTTGGAGCTGTAGACGAAGGAGTAGCGGCAGATAGCTTCCACGATCAGCAGGCCGCCGATCACGAGGGCCCAGAAGGTGAGCCCCTGGGTGTCACCCGCGAAGATGTAATCGTCCACCATCTTCTGGATCAGCCGGGGACGGGCGATCGACAGCGGGGCCAGGACTACGGCCAGCGTCACGGCCAGCACAGCGACCGATTTGTAAGGTTTGGCGAGTGCCAGCACCCGCCACAGCAGGTAGAGATCGAACTTTTGCTTCTCTTCGTTCGTGGCCATGAAGGCATGTAACACGCCGGCGCCGCTTTGGGTCAGAGCGGACCGGAAGTTTTATTCCAGGATCAGGGGCTCGGACTCCCGCGCGTCCGAGCCGAGAATGCGGCGGTAGTCGCTCTCGAGCGCAGCCAGGGTGTCCGGTTGTTGCTCCGCCAGGTTGGTTTGCTCGCCGGGATCATCGGAGAGGTGAAACAGCTGGGGGCCGCCATCGTTGCCGGTCTCGATGTTCACCGAAGGAGACACGGCGTTTCCGGGGTAGGGCGGGATATACATCCAGTCGCCCCGCCGGAGGGCCGTGCGGGAGGTGGCTTCCACGACCAGTTCCCCGCGCCCGGAATCGCTCTCACCCAGGAAGGCCGGCAGCAGGTTGGTGCCGTCGTCGTTGGCCACTTCGTCACCGGTGAGGGCGGAGACCGACACCAGCAGGTCCAACTGGCTCACCAGGGCGTCGGAGACCCGGGGCCGGATGGTCCCCGGCCAGTAGGTGACGAACGGCACCCGCGTGCCCGCCTGGTAGAGGCTGTACTTGCCGCCGCGCAGCGGGCCGGCGGGCCGGTGATCGCCGATCTTCTCCACCGCGTCATCGTAGTAGCCGTCGTTGAGGACGGGGCCGTTGTCGGAGCTCAGTACGATCAGCGTGTTCTCGAGGAGGCCCTCATCGCGCAGGGTCTGGATGAACTGCCCGATGCACCAGTCCGCCTCCACGATGGCGTCGCCACGGGGCCCCATGCCCGACTGCCCGGCGAAGCGCGGGTTCGGGGTGCGCGGCACGTGGGGCTGCTGTAGGGCGTAGTAGAGGAAGAAGGGCCCGTCGCGGTGGGTGCGGACGTAATCCTGGGCACGCTCCAGAAAGACGTCGGCCATGGTGGTGTCGTTCCAGCGGGCGTTGGTACCGCCGCGCATGTAACCGATGCGGGGGATGCCGTTCACGATGCTGTTGTTGTGGCCATGGTGCCAGCGCATGGTGGTCAGCTCGGGATTTTCCTTGCCGGTGGGCTCCCCGGGGAAGTTCTCGTCGTAGCTCACCTCGATCGGGTCCGCCGGGTCGAGGCCCACCACGGTTCCGTTCTCGAGGTAGACGGTGGGCACGCGGTCCTGGGTGGCGGCCAGAATGAAGGAATAATCGAAGCCCACCTCATGGGGACCGGGAGACACGCGCTGGTTCCAGTCCACGTTCCCCGTACCCAATCCGAGGTGCCACTTACCCACCACGCCCGTGTGGTAGCCGCGGCCGCGCAGCAGGCGGGGCAGGGTGAGGTCGGCCGTATCGATGATGAGGGGGGCGGTGCCGGGCAGGATCTTCGCGTCGCGGTTGCGCCAGGGGTATTCGCCGGTGAGAAGGGCGTACCGGCTGGGGGTGCAGGTGGCCGAAGCGGCATAGCCGTTGGTGAAGCGTACGCCGCCGTGGGCGAGGGCATCCATGGCGGGGGTCTTCAGGGCGGTGGCTCCGTAGGCGCCCAGGTCCCCGTAGCCAAGATCGTCGAGGTAGATGACGACAATATTGGGCGCGGTGGCGGCCTGGTCGACGGTTCCGGTGGCCGGATGCTCCGACTGGCAGGCACCCAGGAACACGATTAAAAGGAAGGAGAAAAGGGTACGGAGGAGCATTGTACAGGCGAGGTAAGGATTTCAAGGTAAGACCATAACCAGGAGGAGGGCGGGAACGCGGGTGCCGGGGCGGATCGGCCGAACGCCACCACGTCGATCGGCGTTCTCCCCCATACCAATCTATCACCCATGGAAGCCGCTAAAAACGTACTCGGCAAGGACCTCATCGCCTGCTGCACCGATCCCGTGACCGGATTCTACCGCGACGGCTACTGCCGCACCGGTCCGCTCGACAGTGGCCGCCACGTGGTGTGCGCTGTTATGACCGAGGAATTTCTGGAATTCACCAAATCGAAAGGCAACGACCTCAGCACGCCCATTCCCCGGTACGACTTCCCCGGTCTGCAGGCCGGCGACGCCTGGTGCCTCTGCGCCCTGCGCTGGAAAGAAGCTTACGACGCGGGCCTCGCGCCGCCGGTGAAGCTGGAGGCCACCCACGAGGCGGTGCTCAACTTCATTGATTTTGAGGCCCTCCTGGAGCTGAAGGTTTAGGGCCGGGTAGCCAGGCTTGTAGCCTGGCTGCTGGGTCAGGAGGGGCCGGGCCACAGGCCCTTCCACCCGGAATTCCGGCCCGTCTACCAACAATCACAGGCACCGGACACCCGGAGGTTCTACATGCATCGGGTAGCCAGACTTGTAGCCTGGCTCCTAAGTCTGAAGGGGCCGGGCCGCAGGCCCGTCCACCCATACTCACAGGGACTGGACGCTCGGAGGTCACCGGCTCTGCTCGGCAACGCTCCGGGGTCCTGCACGCATCGGGTAGCCAGGCTTGTAGCCTGGCTCCTAAATCTGAAGAGGCCGGGTCGCAGGCCCGTCCACCCATACTTACAGGGACTGGACGCTCGGAGGTCACCGGTTGCGATCGTTAACGCTCCGAGGTACTACACGCATCGGGTAGCCAGGCTTGTAGCCTGGCTCCTAGATCAGGAGGGGCCGGGCCACAGGCCCGGCTACCCGAGGTGTCCGTTTCCAAACGCAGCAGTGTGCGTTTCCGAACACTTGAAGGAGTTAGGTAAGCGCAATGCGCTGAGAATCAGCACCAATATTTTCTGGCACACTTTATGTCACTCAGGTTGGCATGGATCGCACCCTGGACACAAAGACCGTCAGCCGGCGGAAGCGCAATACCATCCTGAAATGGACGGGCATCCTGCTGGTCGGGCTCGCCGCGGTTTGGTTCGGCCTGCGGCGGCTGGCCCCCTCCGCCGACGAGGATACCCTGCGCTTTGCCACCGTGGAGCGCGGCGAGGTGGTCAACACCATCAATGCTACCGCCCTGGTGCTCCCCGCCTTCGAGGAGCAGATCAACTCGCCGGTAGCCACCACCATCGACGAGGTGTTGCTCACCGCCGGTACGGAAGTGGAAGCGGGGGCGTTGCTGATGACCCTCGACCGCGACTATGTCCAGCTCCAGCTGGAGGGCCGCCGCGACCAACTCGCCGTAAAGGAGAACAGCATCGGCCTGCTCAATCTCGAATACGAGCGCGACCTCCAGGAACTCACCTACAACGCCGAGATCAAGAAGCTCGAACTCGCCGCCGCCCGCGCCGCGCTCAGCGACGCCCGCCGCCTGCTGGAGGTCGGCGGCGCCACTCAGGAAGAGGTCGAAGCCGCCGAGCTGGCCGTCAAGATCAGCGAGCTGGAATCGAAGAAACTCGACAATCAGCTCACCTACAGCCGCAACAGCCTCGCCGGCCGCAAGCGCGCGCTGCAGCTGGAGGTGGGCATGGAAGAGAAGGAAGTAAGCCAGCTCAGCCGCCGGATGCGGGAAACGGAAGTCCGCGCCCCCCGCGCCGGCGTGGTCACCTGGGTGAACGAGAATATCGGCCAGCAGGTGACGGAGGGTACCGCGCTCGTCCGCATCGCCGACCTCGGCCGCTATAAGGTGGAGGGCAGCTGCTCCGACCGCTACGCCGACCAACTGGCCGTGGGACTGCCCGTGGAAATGCGCACCGCCACCAGCCGGCTCACGGGCACCGTGACCGCCATCCTCCCCGAGGTGACCGACAACCTCGTCCGCTTCCGCGTGGAGCTCGACGACCCCAGCCACGCCGACCTGCGGCCCAATCTGCGCGCCGAGCTCTTCGTGATTACCAACCGCAAGGAGGACGTGCTGCGCGTCAAGAACGGCCCGGCCTTCCGCGGCGGGGTCATGCAGTCGGTCTTCGTGGTGAGCGACGGGGAGGCCGTACGCCGCGACGTAGGGCTGGGCCTGCGCAATGGGGATTTCGTGGAGATCAGCAGCGGGCTCCGGGCCGGCGACCGCATCATCATTTCCGACTCCAAGGACCTGGAGCGCGTCACCGCCTTCAAACTGGAAGAATGATGCGCCATTCCCTCATTCCCCTGCTCCTGGTAGCCGGCCTCGGCACCCGCGTCCCCGCCCAGGAGATCACGCTGGAAAGCCTGCAACGGGAAGCCGCCGAACGCGCCGAGGCCGTCCTCATCGCCGGACAGCAGGCCGAAGCCGCCGCCCTGGACCTGCAGGCGTATCAGGCCGGACTCAAACCCCGCCTCGACCTCGCCGCCACCCTGCCCAACTACTTCCGCACCTCCACCGAGGTGACCCAGGAGGACGGGACCATCGCCTTCCGCGAGATCGAGCTGAACAACTCCTCCGTCTCCCTACTCGCCAACCAGCGCATCGCCGCGACCGGCGGACTCATCGGCCTGGAAACGCGGTTGCAGCGGACGGACAATTTCGCGCAATCCACCAAAAGCTACAACGGCGCCCCAGTGCGCCTCACCTTCCGGCAGCCCATCCTGGCCTTCAACCCCTGGAAGTGGGACCGCCAACTGCTTCCCCTGCAGGCCCTCGTGAGCACCCGCGGCCTCGACGCCGCCCGCGCCGACGCCGCCCTGGACGCCACGGCCCTCTTCTTCGACCTGGTGAGCGCCGACCAGGAACGCCGCATCGCCGAGACCAATTGGGACGCCAACGAGACGCTCTTCACCATCGCCCGGGAGCGTTACGCACTCGGGCAGATCAACCGCGGCGACCTGGTGCAACTCGAACTCGAGCAGGCCAGTGCCGCCCAAAACCTGCTGCGCGCCGAACGCCTGGTCGGGGCAGCCTCGGCAGCCATCCTACAGTTTCTGGGGCAGGCGTATACGGGGCAACTCCTGGAGCCGGTCACTCCGGAAGCCACCGCCGGCCTGACCGACCTGACGGTGACCGCCGACCGCGCGCTGTCCCTGCTCGCCGAACGCCCCGAACTCCTGGAGATCCGACAGCGGATACTGCGGGCCGAGCGCGAGGCCGACCGGATCCGCCGCGATTACGGGCCCCGCCTCGACCTCGACGCCAGCATCGGCCTCATCCGCAACGCCGACGAGATCGACCCCATCTACAGCGACCCGCAGAACGAGCGCATCGTGAGCCTCACCTTCGCCGTGCCGCTGGTCGACTGGGGCGAACGCCGCGCGCTGAACAAACGAGCCGACACCGAAGTCGCCCTCGCCCGGCAACTCGGCCAACGCACCGAACTCAGCCTGGAAAGCCAACTTAACCAGCTCCTCGACCAGTGGGAAACGGTACGGCAGGAACTCGTGCTCGCCACCCGCATCCGCGACCTGGCCGGGGAGCGCTTCACGATCAGCCAGGAAAGCTACTCCCTGGGCGCCATCCCACTTACCGACCTCACCTTCGCCCAGCAGAACCGCGACCAGAACACCCGGGCCTACGCCGAAACCCTTCGCGCGTATTGGCTTACGTATGCGAGTCTGGAGCGATTGACGCTTTGGGATTTTAGAAATGACAGGAGTTTGTGAAGGTGATAAGGGGTGAAGGGGCTAAGGGGTAAAGGCCTCGCATTGCCCCCCCCTTTACCCCTTCACCCCTTTACCCCTTCACCCCTCCACCCCTTCAATCATGATAGAACTGACCAACATCTCCAAATCCTACCGCACCGACACCATCGAGACCCTCGCCCTGCAGCGGATGAACCTCTCGGTACCCGACGGGGAATTCCTGAGCATCATGGGCCCTTCGGGTTGCGGAAAGTCGACGCTGCTGAACATCATGGGCCTGATCGACGAGCCGAGTGAGGGGCGGGTGGTGCTGGCCGGCAAGGAGGTGACCGACTACAACGGCAGCCAGACCGCCCGCTTCCGCAACGAGCAGCTGGGCTTCATTTTTCAGAGCTTCCACCTGATCAACGACCTGTCGGTAGTGGACAACGTCGAGCTGCCCCTGCTCTACCGGCGGGTGGGCGGCAAGGAGCGGCGGCGGCTGGCCCTGGAGGCCCTCGAGCGCGTCGGACTGAGTAACCGCGCCACCCACTTTCCGAACCAGCTTTCCGGCGGACAAAAGCAGCGCGTCGCCATCGCCCGCGCCATCGTCGGGAAGCCCAACCTCATCCTGGCCGACGAGCCCACCGGCAACCTCGACAGCCACATGGGCGGCGAGATCATGGATATCCTTACCCGCCTCAACCAGGAGCTCGGCACCACCATCGTGATGGTCACCCACGATGAGCGTATGGCCAAAAAGACCCACCGGTTGGTCCGGCTTTCGGACGGGGAACGGGTGAGTTGAAATTTTAAATTTTAAATGTGAAATTTAAAAATTGATAACGCCATGATTAAGAACTACTTACTACTCGCCCTAAAGGTCCTCCGCCGCAAGCCGTTCTACACCTTTATCAGCCTGTTCGGGATCAGTTTTACGCTGATGATCCTGATGCTGATCACCTCCATGGGGGATGCGATGTTCGGGGCGAACCAGCCGATGACCGAGGTGGATCGGATGGTCTTTTTGCCGCAACTGGAACGGTACACTGAATTTTACGATACCACCTACACCGTGGATACCATAGCCATGGGTGATGGTACGATCCGACTGGACAGCACGCAGGAGGTGGCACCGAACGGGAATATGAATAACTCGAACGGGCCCATGAGCTTTTCTTTTTTGGATAAGCATATGCGCGATTTTACGGACGTGGACGACTACACCTTCCTGTCGGACAACAGCTTTACCGACGCCTACCTCGACGGGCGCAAGGTGACGCTGAACACCTATTACACGGACGCGAATTATTGGAGCGTTTTCGATTTCAAGTTTCTCCACGGCCTGCCGTTCGGATCGGATGACGTGCAGGAAGCCAATAAGGTCATTGTGATCACGGAGCGGGCCGCGACCAACTACTTCGGTGAGGTGTCGGCGGGGGTCATTGGCCGGGAAATGGAACTGGGCCAGGAAAAGTACCGAGTAGTGGGTATCGTACAACGCCCGCTGAAGGACGACGACACCATCGCCGGAGATATCTTCCTGCCGCTGACCACCATCGATCCCCGGCAGTACGCCAATCAGGAGCTGCAGGGACCTTTTCAGGCGGTCTTCCTGGCCAGTAGCCCGGGTAAGCGGGAGTCCGTGAAGAAGCAACTGGAATTTTTTGCGACCAATTTCGTGATGCCCCCGGAGTCCGACTTCGAGCGCATCCGGCTGTACGCCGGTACCGCGATGGATAAGTTCGCGGCCACTACGATCCAGACCAACGATGCGGACCAGGCCAAGCTGATGCTCTTCATACCGCTTTTTTCCCTGCTGGCCCTCTTTCTTGCCCTGCCGCTGATCAACCTGATCAACCTCAACGTGAGCCGCGTCTTCGAGCGCAAGTCGGAGATCGCCGTGCGTAAGGCCTTCGGGGCCGACAGCCGCGACATCCTCTACCAGTTCATTTTCGAAAACCTGGTGCTCACCTTCATCGGCGGCTTCCTCGGCCTGGTGCTGGCCTTCCTGATCATCCGGTACGTCAACGCCAATGACCTCATCGGTATCGTCCGACTCTCCTTCTCCGTCAAGGTGTTCGCCTACTTCATTCTCGTCATTCTCGGCTTCGGGCTGCTCTCCGGCATCCTGCCCGCCTACCGGATGAGCCGTACCAACATCGGAACCGCCCTGCGCTAAATCAAACCCGCCATGCTACAGCACCTGCTCAAACTCATGTGGAACAAGCGCCGCTCCAACGGCCTGATCTTCCTGGAAATCCTGCTCGCCTTTATCGTGCTTTTTGGGGTCTACGCTTTCGGCTTTTACAACCTCGACCGCTACAATTCGCCCCTCGGCTTCAGCTACGAGAATAGCATCGGGGTGAGGATGGATATTCCCGACGATATGGACACCCTGAAGATCATCCGATTGCAGGAACGCATGCTGCGGGAAGTCAGGCAGGTTCCCGGAGTAGCCTCCACCTGCTTTCTGGGGCCCATCAATCCCTTCGGGGGAAGCACCTGGAGCACGGGTAGCGACGACAACGGCTTTCACATTCAATCCCTGATGGTATTCGCCGACTTGAATTTCGCGGAAACGATGGAGTTGCAATTTCGCCAGGGCCGCTGGTTTACCGAGGCGGATCTCAGCGGTAAGTACGACCCGATCGTTGTGAACGGTAAATTCATTGACGACTATTATCCCGATCGGGAAACGATGATCGATTCCGTTATTCTTATCAACGGAGAGAAGAAAATCGTGGGAGTCGTCGAGGACTATAAATACCACAGTAATTTCGCGGAAAATCGCCCGCTTACCTTCTTTTCGGAGAAGAACTGGCGGAGCATGGACAACGGTCCCTTCGAGCAGATGATCGTCCGCGCCGAAGCGGGCCGGACCGCCGAGATCGAGGAGCCGATCTACAACCTCCTGACCGACCTGACCAAGAACCCCGACGTCGTCATCTGGAACATGGCCCAGGACCGCATCAAGGCCAACCGCCCCATTACCATCCCCCTGGTCATCCTCATCACCATTTCCGCCTTCCTCCTCATCAACATCGCCCTCGGCCTCTTCGGCGTACTCTTCACCCAGATCAACCGCCGCCGCGCGGAGATCGGCCTGCGCAAGGCCATGGGGGCTACAGCCGGCGAAATCACCGCCCAGTTTGTCGGTGAGATACTCATCGTCACCGCAGCGGGCTTGCTGCTCGGCACCTTCTTTACCATTCAGGTGCCGTTGCTGGAGCTGCTCCCCATTCCCGCCCGGTTCTTTTACTTCGGTATCGGGGCGGCCATCGCCACTATCTTGCTGATCGTAACGGTATGCGCCCTCATCCCGAGCCGGCAGGCGGCCGGTATCCATCCGGCGCTGGTACTGCACGAAGAGTAGCCTTCGTCGGCCGAGCCGTCCCATTTAAAATTTCACAGTTTAAAGTTTAAATTTTCTGCCCTCCCTCCTCATCATCGATGACGACCGCACGGTCTGCAAAAGCCTCGAACTGCTGCTCAAGCGGGCGGGCTACCTGGTACGCTGCATCCACCGGCCGGAGGAGGCGCTGGAGAACCTGCGCGACTTCGGCCCCGACCTGGTGCTGCTCGACCTCAACTTCGCCGTGGAAACCACCGGGCGTGCCGGCATGAAACTTCTCGCCGAATTGCTGGCCGAGCAACCCGATCTCCCCGTGATCCAGATGACCGGCTGGGCCACCGTCCAGCTGGCGGTGGAGGGCATGAAGGCCGGCGCACGGGACTTCATCGCCAAACCCTGGGACAACCACGAGCTCCTCAACTCCATCAAGACCCAACTGGCGAGGGGCGGCGGGAGCACAGGTGCGGCACAAACCGCGGGAGCCAGGGATCCCTTCGCTCCCCTCATCGGCGATTCTCCGGCGCTGCGGGCGGTCATCGACCAGGCCCGGCGGGTAGCCGCTACCCAGGCACCCGTGCTGATCACCGGCGAGAGCGGCACCGGCAAGGAACTGGTAGCCGAGGCCTTGCACGCCGCCAGCAAGCGGGCGGACGGTCCCTTCATGGCCGTCAATCTGGGCGGTATCCCGGAGGGATTGT
>JBGTHX010000181.1:0-4743 GCA_041746055.1 Lewinella sp.
CGGGCCGCTGCACCGTGATCAACCCGGCACCTGCGTCCCCGCACAGGCGATGCCAGGCGTAGTAGTTGCTGGGGAATTGATCCTGCACGACCAGGATGTGCTGACCCCGCCTCAGGGGCAGGTTGCGGGCCACCGTGGCGATCCCGTAGCTCGCGGCGGGGATCAGGGCGATACGGTCGGGCTCGGGGCAGTGGATGAGTTGCGCGAAGGAGGACCGCAGCCGCGCCACGGGCTGGAAAAATTCGGGGATGGGCATGCCACTATTTTCCTCCCGCCAGCGCAGGGCCGCGCGGGCCGCGTCGGCGGCTGCCTTGAGTTGGGGGGAGCGGCTGGCGCCGTTGAGGTAAGCCTCGCCGGGCTGCAGGTCGAAGTAGGCGCGAAGGGAATCCATGGGGTGAAGGTAAGCATGGACGGCGGGGCCGCAGGTGCGGTGAACCATGGCGGAAGCGCGGGGTTAGGAGGTTATATCCCTTCCCTCATTTGACCACCCACATCTTACTCCTGCTGTTGGCAGGGCTGGCCCTCTTGGGCACCTTCATCCTGCCGAGCCTGCTTCGCAACCGCGTAGTGAGCTTGCCGATCATCTACGTGGCCTTCGGTTTCGCGGTCTTCAACCTGCCGCTGGATTTGCCCCTCATGAACCCCGAAGACGCCCGGATCGACCGCCGGCTGATGGAAGTGATCACCGAATTCATCGTGATCGTCAGCCTGGCCGCTACCGGACTCAAACTCGACCGCAGGCCTTCGATCAAGAACTGGAGCGTAGGACTTCTTCTACTTGGAATTGCCATGCCCCTGACCATTCTCGCCGTCGGCTTCCTCGGCTGGTGGTGGGCGGGCCTGGCTCCGGCGACGGCCATCCTGCTGGGCGCCGTTCTTTCCCCTACCGATCCCGTCCTGGCTTCCAACGTCCAGGTGGGCCCGCCTAACGACGACGTACCGGAGGACGACGTGCGCTTCGGACTCACCCTCGAGGCCGGCCTGAACGACGGTCTGGCCTTTCCCTTCGTGTACCTGGCCATCGCCCTGGTGGACGCCCCGTCCGTTTCGGAGGCCCTGCTGACCTGGGCCTGGTGGGATTTCGGGTACCGGCTGGTGGTGGGTGCCCTGATGGGACTGGCTATCGGTAAGGGATCGGCCTGGCTTTTCTATAAGTTCACCGACAAGATGGCGGAAGTCCGGGAGACGGAGATCGAGGAAGGCTTCTTCGTACTGGCCGCTACCCTGCTCACCTATTCCATTACGGAGATTGTGGAGGGCTATGGCTTTCTCGCGGTATTCGTGGCGGCGGTGGCGAGCCGTCGGGTGCGCAGTGACGACACGGCGCGGGAATCAGAAAACGAGAACTACCACGCCGCCGACCAGGTCGAGCAGGCGATCCTGGGCATTTTCCTGATCGCCTTCGGCGGGATCATCGCTACCGGGGGCCTCAACGACCTGACCCTCGAGGGCGCACTGATCGGCCTGGCGCTGATTTTCGTGATCCGGCCGCTGGCGGGGCTCATCAGCTTCCTCCCCTGCAAGCTGCCCTGGGAGGAGAAACTGGCGATTAGCTATTTCGGTATCCGGGGGGTCGGCTCACTGTACTACCTGAGTTACGCCCACAATACGGAGATTTTTCCTGCGATCGACACCATCTGGTCGATCGTGAACTTCACCATGCTGGTATCGATCTTCGTACATGGCATCAGCGTCACGCCGGTGATGAGCTGGGTAGACCGTCGCATGGGCCGTCCGGATCAGATGGCCGGATGAGAAGCTAGAAGGTAGCCTTCGTGCGGTTGGGTACTCCGTCCACCGACAGGATCCGGTCCATTCGGATCCAGCATTTGTCTTCCATCTGTAGGTGCTCTTCCTTATCGCGGGTCAGCGTATCGACCAACTGAGTAACGACGGCATTCGGATCTCCGGTGGCCAGCAGGTAGGACAGGACCACGATACGCTGGCCGGTTATGGCGGCCTCGATCACGTCGTATAGGCCACAGTCGGCGGAAGCATAGTTGGTATGAGGACGGCTGGCGAACCAGTCTTCATAAATTGCTTCATCGCCGGCCTCGAATTCCCGCACCATGAGCAGGTTAGCCATGGAGGGACGGTGGACCGGCACCTTCACCGCCCCTACCCGGATGACGGGTCGGCCACTGCGTTCGGCTAGCATACAATCCATACGCTCTTCGGCCGATAGCTCCTGCGTACCGAATACGAACACGCCGTCTACGGTAAAGAGCGGTTCGCCCCGGAAGGGTTTGGGTAGCTGCTGCCACTCTCCGTGGGTGAATGCCGGAGGCGGGTGGCCGATGAAATTTATTTGCACGGTGTAGCAGGGTTATCCAGTGGTGTACCTCACTAACCCTCCGTCAATGGTAATCGTTTGCCCGGTAATGTATTTGGCGTAAGGGGACAGCAGGAAGACGGCCACTCCCGCAAAATCCGCGGGTTGCCCCAGGGTGCCCAGAGGAACTTCCATTAGGAATTCCTGCTCGATTCCTTTCCGATCCACCCCCTTCAGCTTCGCTGCTTTTTCCAGCACGGTGCTGATGCGGGCCGTATCGTGGTACCCGGGGGCGATCAGGTTTACGGTAATCCCATTCGGCCCTTCCTCCCGGCTGAGCGTTTTCGCGAATCCGGCCACGGCGGAGCGAAAGGCATTGCTCAGGACCAGGTTGTCGACCGGTTGCTTCACGCTGACGCTCTCCAGAAACAGCAGCTTTCCGTGTTGCCGCTCCCGCATCATCGGCAGCAACTGGGTAGTAAGCTGCACCTTCCAGCGCAGGGTGCTGTGGTAGGCCTGGTCCCAGTTGTCCATCGACAATTCCTCCACGGTGCCCGGTGGCGGACCGCCGGCGTTGAGGACGCAACCGTACGCCTCCAGTTCGATCATCCGCTCCCCGGCCTTGCGTACTGCGGTACCGTCGGTGAGATCGGCCGGGTGAGCGATGAAGGCGTCGCCGTAGGTATCGGATAACTCTCGCAGGGTGTCGCGACTTCGCGCCATCCCCATGACGCGGGCTCCTTCAGCCGAAGACGTTCAGTGATAGCACGGCCCAATCCGCTGGTGGCCCCGCCTACGGCGACGACCTTTCCCTGTAATCCAAGATCCATGTGGCCAAAGTAAGCCTTTACCGAAGAAGGGCCATTAGGGCGGCGGCGGGTTGCACGATGCGGCCGGTGGTCCGCATCTCCGTGGTTTCCAGTCCGGTCTGATCCAGCAGGCGGTAGGCCTCCTCGTAGGTCAGTTCGGGCCGCAGCGACTTCATGACGCCCAGCAGCCCGGCCACGAAAGGGCAGGCCATGCTGGTACCACTGAAGGCCTTGTACTGGTCTCCGGGGAAGGTGCTGTAGATGCCTACGCCGGGGGCGGCAATGGCGCGGGATACATTTTCCGTGCGGTTGCTGAAGGGTGCGCGCAGCAACAACTGGTCGATAGCGGCCACCGTAATAATACCGTCCGCGTTGGCGGGAGCGAAGTCCTTGGCGTCCCGGTTGGAGTTGCCGGCGGCGGCCACCACGATGGTGCCCTTCCTCAGAGCGTACTTGACGGCTGCATTGTAGGCGCGCTGGCTGCTCTGGGTGCTACGACCACCCAGGCTGAGGGAGATCACGTCGGCACCTTCGTCGGTAGCTTCGATGATGCCCGCGATGATCGTTTTCTGGGTGCCCATGCCCCCTCCGTTCAGCACCTTGACGGAACTGATCTCTACGAAGGGCTGGTCGCCGGAGCCCGCGAGGCTACCGATGCCGAGTCCGTTATTGGTCACGCCCGCGGCAATGCCGGCACAGTGCGTGCCATGGCCGTGGGGGTCGTTATCGTAATTGGACTCTATGGAGACGTAGTTGTCCTGAAGGTCTTCGTGATTACCATCTACGCCGGTGTCTAGAATGACAACGCGGGCGGTCTTGCGCGGGCGTTGCTCTTGCAGGATGCGGTAGTAGTCGTTCATGTGAAGGACTTCCATGGCCCATTGCTGTCCGGTGAAGGGGTCGTTGATTCCCAACGACTGCTTGTTGGCGGTCCGCTCCGCCTTTCCCGGTTCGGCAACGATGAAGGGCTCGACCTGAATGGTTTCGTTCGGTTCGGTGTAGGTAACCGTGGAGAGGCCGTTCAGGCCGGCTTCCAGGTTCCGGTCGGCACCGGTCCCTTCCACCGCGTAATAGTTATCCAGCAGGGTTTCCGAGGGCGCATCGGGAAAAAAGGCGCGCTCCAGGGTGAGCCCGTTGTCTTCCACGAAGCGATCCAGCTGGTTGGCATCGGCTCCTTCCCGCAGCTCGACCAGGTAGCTGAGCGGTGCGGCGGTGATGGTGACTGCTTCCACAGATCCCTCTTCCGCCTCGATGAGCTCCTGGAGGTAATGAACCGCGGCGAACATCACGAAGATGAGGATGACCGCGCTCCACACGGAGATTTGCTTCTTCACGGCCATCGACTGCACGAATCCTACCATGCCCAGCATGATGAAGTCCTTCAGGATCTTCGGAAAGGCGTTGGCCGCTACGGACACGCTGCTGAAATCGGCCCAGGCGATCAGGCCGACGCCCGCATAGGTGAGTACCATCCAGAGGGAGGCGTCCTTCAGGTTGCGGCGCCAGAACCAGAGTGACAGGGCGAGGGCGGTGAGCAGTAGCATAGGTCGATAGATTTTCCTAAATATAAGGATTCGCCCGCCTGGGGGGGACGGAAGAATCGACGTAGGTCACCTATGGAACGTTGGGGGTTGTGTCGGAGTTGCTTTGGTTCCGGATCCC
>JBGTHX010000182.1:0-2261 GCA_041746055.1 Lewinella sp.
CCGGAAACCGGAAGGCCGCACCAGATCCGGGTGCAGCTGGCGGAGCAGCTGGATAGCCCCATCCGCGGAGATCTGAAGTATGGCTTCAAGCAGGCCAATGAGGACGGGAACATCAACCTTCACAGCCGGCAACTCGAATTCCTGCATCCCATAAAGAAGGAACAGGTCAAAATCACGGCCGAGATCCCCCGCAACGATCAGCTGTGGGCCCTCTTCCGCGGCATCGAATGACGTTTTACTTCCCGTCGCGGGCGGCGGCCAGCGGGTCGCTGCTGTGCATTAGCTTCAATGCCTCCTGAACGATCTCGTCCTGGCGGTTGTAGATCTCGTAGAAGGCGGTACCGCCAAATAACTGTCGACCGAGGCGGGCGACGAACTGCCGCCGGAGCTCCTCCGCAAGGTGGCGGGGGAGAGGAGCGTAATCGCCTTCATAATCCTGGCTGGCGAGTGCCGCCAATTCTTGGGTGACCACTGCCATATCGGGGCGGAACCGACGCACGAGGTCATCGACATCTTCATAGTCTTTCACCGCGGGGTGTTCACGCAGGTACCGGAACATGTAGGCCGGGATCTGCTGCCGGAGTTGGAGAAACTCCTCGTTGTTGAGGCTGCTGTCGATAGGCACGTAATAGTCCGGGGTAATACCACCGCCGCCGAAGACCGGGTAGCCGTTGTCCGTGTAGTAAACCAGCGAACTGTCGACCTGCACCGCGGTGCGGCCGGTGAGTTCGCCGCTTTCGAAGCGGCGGGTAAGGTCGCCGCGGTAGTCTTCCTCTCCCTGGTAGTTGCGCTGGATGCTGCGGTCGCTGGGCGTGTAGTAGCGGGCCACGGTGAGGCGCAGCGCGGCGCTGTCGTCGAGCGGATACTGCTCCTGGACGAGTCCCTTGCCAAAGGTGCGACGGCCGACGATGATGCCGCGGTCGTGATCCTGCACGGCCCCGGCCACGATCTCGCTTGCGCTGGCCGAGCCGCCGTCGACGAGGATGGCGACCTTCTGGATATTGTACCGGGCGCGGCCGGTGGACTTGTAGGGCTGGCGGCTGCTGTTGCGGCCCTCGGTGTAAACCAGCAGGACGCCGCGCTCCACGAAGAGTTCACTCAGGAGTTTTGTCGCCTCCTGCAGGTAGCCACCGGGATTACCCCGCAGGTCGATGATGAGATTTTTGGCGCCGGCACCTTCGAGGTGTTCCTCCAGGGCCTGCATGAATTCACCGTAGGTGTTTTGACTGAAGCGGTTGATCTTGACGTAGGCCGTTTCGGGATCGATGGTGTAGGCGGCATCCACGCTGAAGACCGGGATCGGGGCCCGTGTGATGGTGAAGTCCATCAGGCCCTCCCGGCCGGGCCGGCGAATACGCACTGCTACGTCGGTCCCGCCCTCGCCCCGCATGAGGGTGGCGGGGTCGATGTCGCGGTCCTCCACGTCGGTGACCAGGCTGTCCCCGACATAAATGATCTGGTCGCCGGGTATCAGGCCGGCCTTGGCGGACGGGCCTTCGGGCAGGGCGCTGACGACGGTGATGGTATCGTCGATTACGAGGTACTCGATGCCGATGCCTTCGAAGTTACCCTCCATGGATTCGGTCAGCGACTGCAGTTCTTCCTTGCCGATGTAGCTGCTGTGGGGATCGAGATCGTCGAGGATGGCGTTGATGGCGGCCTCGTAGAGCTTGTCTGCGTCGGGTTCGTCGACGTAGCGGGCTTCGATGTAGCCCATCAATTGTTCGACGCGGCCGTTACCGGAGCCGCCCGTCCCGCTGCCGGTACCGAAGGAGAGGAAGGGAGCCTCCCCCCGCAGCAGGAAGCCGGTGAGCAGCCCGATGCCGAGCAACAGGCTGTAGGTAAGCGGGGCCCAGATGTTAGATCTACTGTCCTTTTCCATAACCACAAGGGAAGGAACAAAGGTAAAAATTAGTTGTCGGTGGTGCCCACTTCTTTATCGGCGCGGAGCGGGTACCGCGGGTGTGGGTCCTCCCGATTTTGCCTATTTTGCCGCCCAACCGATCCCCGCATGCCCGTTCTGGCCCTTGCCTACAGCCACGAAGACCTTTCGGCCGCCCAGCGGATCGCCGGTGAGGTGGAATCCGCGATCGAGCTGGAACACTACGCCGCAGGCCGGGCCAACGAAGGAGAGCTGCTGGCCGACCTCCTCCGCAAGAACCGGCTGCCGCTGGTCCTGCTGGTGAGCGACAGCTTCCTCACGAACCCGAACGCAGTGCTGCACCTGGGTGACGTCCTCACCGCCGACCGTCAGGTGCTGC
>JBGTHX010000183.1:0-6174 GCA_041746055.1 Lewinella sp.
GATCATTGACAGCGTCCTGAAAGGCCAAGACACCCTCGCCCTGCTTCCCACCGGGGGTGGTAAGAGCGTCTGCTTTCAGGTGCCGGCACTTTCGCTCGGGGGGGTGACGCTGGTGGTTTCTCCGCTCATCGCGCTGATGAAGGACCAGGTTCGGCAGCTGCGTTCCCGGGGCATCATCGCCGAAGCGGTGTACAGCGGGATGCGCAATTCCGACATCGACCGGATCCTCGACAACGCCGTTTACGGCAACACCAAATTGCTCTACCTAAGCCCGGAGCGTCTGCTCACCGATCTGGCCCGGGAAAGGATCCGGCGTATGCCACTCTCGCTGGTGGCGGTTGACGAGGCCCACTGCATCAGCCAGTGGGGTTATGACTTTCGTCCGCCCTACCTGCGCATCGCGGAGCTGCGGCAGTTGCATCCGGAGGTGCCGTTCATCGCGGTGACGGCCACGGCCACCCCGGAGGTGATCGAAGACATCCAGCGGCGGCTGGAATTCCGACGGGAGGGCAGGGTATTCCAGCAAAGTTTCGCGCGGGAAAATCTTGCCTACGCCGTGCGGCGGCCCGCCGGCAAGGAGGAGCAACTGCTGGACGTACTGAAGGGGGTGAGCGGGAGCAGCATCGTGTACGTCCGCAGCCGGGGCATGACCCGGGAGATCGCCCACCGATTGTCGCGCCAGGGCATCCGGGCGGCCGCTTACCACGCCGGACTGGAGAGCGAGGAAAAGGACGACCGGCAGGAGCGATGGATCAACGACGGGCTGCGGGTGATGGTAGCCACCAATGCCTTCGGAATGGGGATCGACAAACCGGACGTGCGCACCGTCATCCACTATGGGCCGCCCGACAGTCCCGAGGCCTACTTCCAGGAAGCCGGGCGCGCGGGCCGCGACGGACGCCCCGCCTACGGCGTGATGATCTACCACTCCTCCGACGGCGACCGGCTACGCAAACAGTGGGCCGACAGCTACCCGGAGATCCCAGAGATCAAGCGGATGTACCGCGCGCTGGGCAGCTACCTGCAACTGGCCGTGGGGGGCGGACAGGGAGAAACCTTCAACTTCGACCTGGCAGCTTTCGCGCAGCGCTTCGGATTCGACGTGCGGCAGGCCTATAGCGGCCTCAAAGCGTTGGAGCAATCGGGCTACATCATCCTCACCGACGACCTGCGGCAGGCCGCGCGGTTGCAATTCCTGGTCACCAAGGAGCAGCTGTACGACTACCAGATCAAGAACCGCAGTACCGACAAACTGGTTAAGTCGATCCTCCGTACCAGCCAGGGCGCCTTCCTCAATCCCGTAGAGATACGGGAGGGTACACTCGCCAACTTTCTCAAAATTTCGGTGGAAGAGCTGCAACGCACATTTCTAAAAATGAAGGCCGAGGGCATCGTGGACTATATCCCAGAACGGACCGGTCCCCAACTCGTTTTTGTGGAAGAGCGGATCGATCCCGATAACCTCCGGATCGACGAGCCGCAGTATAGATTCCTGAAGGAGCGGGCCCTCCACCGCATCGAGACCATGATTTCCTATGCCGAGTCGGACGACGAGTGCCGATCCCGCCGTCTCCTGCGCTACTTCGGTGAGTCCGATCCGGAAGTCTGTGGCATCTGTGACGTCTGCCGCAGAAACAACACGCCCCTCCCCGACCGGCAGCTGGTCTACCAACGGCTGCGCAGCCGGCTCGGGGACGGCGAAGCCCTGCAAGTGTCGGAGGCTCTATCCGCCTTTCCCCGAATGGTGGCCTCGGAGGTCGCCGGTCATCTCCAGGACCTGGTCAATGAAGGCCTGCTCCGACGCGAAGCCGATAGTATAAGCTTACCATGAGAATAATCTGCACCGTAACCAACGATCTCTCCACCGACCAGCGGATGAGCCGTATCTGCCAGACACTGCAGGCCGGGGGCCACCAGGTTACCCTCGTGGGGCGGGAACTACCGGACAGCAAGCCGCTCCCCGAGCGGAGCTACCGGCAATTCCGGATCCGTTGCCGCAATCTGAGTGGCAAGCGCTTTTACGCCGAATACAACTGGCGCCTATGGCGCGAACTCCGCGAGTGGTCCTTCGACGTGATCTGCGCGGTGGACCTCGACACGCTCCTCGCAGGCTGGTGGCTGACCCGGAAAGGCTCCCGAAGGCTGGTCTACGACGCTCACGAATGGTTCAGTGAGACGCCGGAGGTCTACCTGCGTCCGGTGATCCGCTCCTTCTGGCGGCGGCTGGGTCAGTTCCTCGTACCCCGCACGGACGCGCGCTATACGGTAGCGCCCAAGCTGGCGGAGCAGCTGGCCCTGGACTATCGCAGGCCGTTCGGGGTGATCCGTAACCTGCCCGAGTCGAAGTTGGTTTCATTTTCGGAAAAAGAGGAAGGAGTAATCATCTATCAGGGGATGCTTAATCCGGGCCGCGGTCTGGCCGAGGCCATCGGAGCACTCCCGAGTCTACCCGACCTAAAGCTCTGGATCATCGGCGACGGGTCGGAAATGCCCGCCCTGCGCGCGCTTGCCGAACGTTGGAATGTAACGGACCGAGTGTGGTTCGCGGGGCTGCGTCCGCCCTCGGAGCTACCGGAACTCACCTCCCGTGCCTGGTTGGGCCTCAACTTATTGAGTGCGGGTAGTCCGAGTTATTACTACAGTCTTGCGAATAAATCCCTCGACTATATTCAGGCGCGCTTACCCAGTCTGCAAATGGACTTTCCGGAGTACAAAGCCATACACGAGGAGTACGGGTGCTTCGAACTGATCGGTCAGCTGAATGGACCGGTAATCGCCGCGCACGTAGCGGCCCTGTACCATGAGCCCGCCCGCTATGCCGCCCTCCAAGAGGGTTGCCGGGTCGCGGCAGAGGAGCTCTGCTGGGAACGGGAAGCACCGCGGCTCCTGGAAATTTACGCCGGGCTGGAACGGTCCTAGGAGGACAGGCTGATCTTGCCGCCTTCGATGCGCATCTGGAGGTTGTCGAAGTTCTTCAGCCAACCCACGAAATCATCGCCGAGCAATTCCCGGCGCCAACCGGAGCCGAGGATGGAGCGACGTACTTCCTCGTCCTGTTTCATGCGGCGAATGGCGTTGCGGGGCATCACCAGGGCGTGGCTGATGTCGGCCTCGTTGGCACGGTACTTCATGAGCAGGTAGAGCAGTTCTACGATCATATCGTCCTCTTCGTCATCCTGGGTGGCCCGCTGGATGCTTTTGACGATCCGGGTCTCCTCCTCGCTGGCCGGCTTCTCGTAGAAATCTACGAACAGGTCGCCATAGCGGCTGACGGTTTTACCGGGCAGCCGGCGGTTATCCTGCATACTCTGCTTTCCGCCCTTTACTCCGCGGACGAGTTGACCGATGAGCTTACTAGGCAGGATCATCTCCTTGCTGTAATTGCGCTGCTCGGCCTGGGCGCGCCGCCATTCGTAGACGCGCAGCAGGAAGATGCGCTCTTTCGTACGGCTCGAACGTGCGATATTGCTATTGAGCAGTTCGTGGTTCGGGTCGCGGTAGTAGTAGTCTTCGGAGGCCATCAATCCGCACTCTTCGAGTGCCCACTCCAGGCGGCCGTTCTTCTCCAGTTTGGCGGTAATGGTATCGTAAAGTTCGCGGAGGTAGAGCACGTCGGTGAGGGCGTACTTGAGCTGCTTTTCGCTCATCGGGCGCTTGGACCAGTCGGTCACCGCGTAACCCTTTCCGATTTTCTCCCCGATCTCGGCCTCCACGAGTTTGGCAAAGCTGGTCGGGTACCGGTGGCTGCAAAAGGCCGCCGCCACCTGGGTATCGAACACATTGGCGGGAATGGTTCCGTAGGCCCGGTACAGCAGTCGGTAATCGTTGTCGCCCGCGTGGGTGATCTTGATGATGGAGGCATCTTCCACCAGTCGGAGGAAGGGGGAAAGGTCCTGTACCTCGATCGGGTCCAGCAGGTAATAGCCGTTGACCGTACTGATCTGGATGAGGCAGAGCAGGGTGTGGTACCGCTTTTCGCCGATAAATTCGGTGTCGAAGCCCATCCAATCGATGCCCCGGTTTTCGTTAACAAAAGCGTCCAGGCCATCCTGGGTATCGATCATCGTGTATTCAATGCCGGCAACGGTCATGGGCTTATTTCTGGCGTTTAAAAAAGACAAAGTGTGACGCAAGGTAAGCCATAACGTCCACAGCCCGCCAACCCCTATCGGTTTCACCTGTTTTCACCCAAAACCACCTTATGAAACTCACCAAACGCATTCTCATCGGGCTCGCCGTGTTTCTCGTGCTCGTCGTCGGCGCCCTGCTGGCGGCCCCTGTCCTGTTTAAGGACAAGATCGTAGCCAACGTCAAGACTGCCCTCAACGACAACCTGAACGCCAAGGTGGATTTCGAGGATGCCAACGTGAGCTTCCTTCGCAGCTTCCCCGATATCGCGCTTACCGTCGACCGCTATTCGGTGATCGGCGTCGACACCTTTGCCGGCCGGCCGCTCGTCCGGGGCGAGCAGGCGCGCGTGGACCTGGGCTTCTGGTCCGTCATCGCCGGCAACGGCAATTACAACATCGACGCGGTTCATCTGGACCGGCCGGACCTTGATCTCCTGGTCCTTTCTTCCGATCTGGCGAACTACCTCATCGTTCCGGAAGGGGAGCCGGGCGCGGACGCAGGTGCCGGGGAATCCGCCGGAAGCGGGGGCCTCATCACCCTGGACTACTTCGAGATAACCAACGGTAAACTCATTTACGACGACCGCACCACGGAAACTTACGTGAAGCTCGAGGGGCTCAATGCCACCGGCCAGGGGGACTTCACCGCCTCGGTCTTTGACGTGGTGACCAAAGCCCAGGCCGATGCCTTCACCCTCTCCCAGGCCGGCATGACCTACCTGAACGACGTACGAATGACCGCCAACGGAACCGTAAACGTGGATGCCGATAACCTGCGATACGCCTTTACCGACGCCGACGTAACCTTAAACGAGCTCGCGCTGGTCATGAACGGCAGCATTGACCTGGAGGAGAATGACGATATTCTCTTCGATCTGACGTACGCGGCCCCCGCCAATGATTTCCGGCAGCTGTGGAGCCTCATCCCCAGTGCCTACACCGAAGGTTTTGACCAAGTACAGACGGGTGGCACCTTCACCCTCGCGGGTTCCGTCACCGGTGCCTATAACGGGGAGCGCGAAACCTACCCGGCCTTTACCGTCAATAGTGACATCAGCGGAGGAAGCGTGCAGTACCCCGGTCGCGCTGTCGGAATTACGGGTATTGATGCCGCCCTGGAGGTCGTCAGCCCCTCGGCCGATCTGAACCAACTCACGGTAGCTATTCCCCGCTTCAATTTCAACCTGGGCGGTGACCCCTTCGCCGGCAGCTTTCGCCTGGCTACTCCGATCTCCGACCCCGACGTGGATGCGCGCCTTAACGGTACCATCGACCTGGCCAAGTGGTCATCTGCCATTCCGTTGGATGGGGTGAATGAGCTGGCGGGCCGCATCGTCGCGGACATCACCGCCGAGGGCGTTCGCCAGAGCGTACTCGATGCCGGCCGCTACGCCGAGGTCAACCTGAGTGGTAATCTGCTCGTCAGCAATCTGGTCTACGACGCCGATGGAACCCCGGCCGTAAGGATCGCCCAGGCCAAGGCAGATTTCAGCCCTCAGTTTGTGGACCTGCAACAATTTACCGCCTCCCTCGGGCGCAGCGACCTGTCGGCCTCCGGCCGTATCGACAACCTGCTGGCTTACTTCAGTCCTTCACAGACCATGCGCGGCCAGATGACGGTCCGCTCCAATTACTTCGACGCCGACGAGTGGATGACCGAACCGAGCGATACGACGGTCACCTCACCCGCGGAACTGAATGCGGGGCAAACCGCAGGCCAGGAAGCCGAGGTATTCGACCGCTTCGATTTCGACATCGACGCCACCATCGAACAACTGGCGTACGGCGACTACCACCCTACCGACCTCCAGGTCAAGGGCAACATCAAACCCAACCGGCTGGAGATCGACAATGCCGCCGCGACCCTCGATGAAAGCACCTTCAATGCTTCGGGGGTCATCAATAACCTCTTTGACTACACCTTCGGGGAGGGCATCCTCACCGGTGATCTAAACCTGACCTCGGGCTTCTTCAACCTCAATGATTTCATCCCTGCCGATACCGCCACTCCGGCTGCACCCGGTACTTCGGCTCCGGCCACGAC
>JBGTHX010000184.1:0-14433 GCA_041746055.1 Lewinella sp.
CAGCACGGGAACCGTCACTTTTTCCAGGTATTCAGCCGGACGGTAGGCCAGAAAGTAGCGCATCCAGGGAGCCCGCAAAGACTCCACCAGCCCATCGGCGTAGGCCACGGAATCGGCCGCCGCGGCGAGCACGGTCGCGCGCAGGCCGGCGCTGAAGACCGTCGAATCCAGCAGCGCATGCTCCTTCGCGTAGCGGTAGGCAGCGCGTACCACCGGCTCGTCGGGCAGGGTGGTGCCCCCGATCTGGCGGCGCTGCTCCAGCATGAGGCTGTCGATGTCCACCCCCGGTCCGGCGAGGAGCACCAGAAAATTCACTTCGGGGGAAGCGCTGGCCACGATGGGCGCGATCATCCCTCCCTCGCTGTGGCCGATCATGCCGAGGGGAGTGTCGGCGAACTCGGGCCGTCCCCGCAGGTAACCGACCGCGGAGGCGGCATCCGCGGCGAAGTCCCCCGAGGTGGCGGTTGCGAAGTCGCCGCTGCTCTCGCCTACGCCGCGGTCGTCGTAGCGGAGTACGGCGTAGCCCCGGCGGGTGAGGTAATCACTCAGCACCAGGAAGGGACGGTGGTCAATACCCGCCGCGAGGTGCTCGTCGCGGTCCTGGGGACCGGAGCCGGATACCAGTACCACGACAGCCGCCGCTTTGCTTGCCTCGGGCTGCGTCAGCTCACCCGCCAGGGTAACGCCTTCCGCGCCGCCCGGGAAGCTCACGGTTTCCCGGCGGTAAGGGAAATCGGCGGGCTCCTGGGGCCGTTCCGCCGCGGCGGGCGGTGTGCGGTAGAAGGTGAGGTCGGCGGTAAAGCCTCCCTGCCGGAAGGTGCCGCTCAGGCTGTCGGCGCTCGACCGTCCCGCGTAAGAGGCCCCGATCCCTGCGATCTCGAAGCGGAGGGAATCCGCCATAACCTCCAGGGCGGTCAGCGGAATCATCTGGGCGGACTGCTGGGGGCTCAGCAGCGTGCCGCCGCCGCCGGTCAGGTCCAGCTGCAAGGGGAGGGTCACCGCCCCGGCCCGGAGGTTTCCATACCAGGTGCCGTCGACCTGCGCGCGGAGGGCTCCACCGGCCAGCAGGAGCAAAAAGAGGAGGTTTGCTTTCATATGTCGCAAATTACCGGCCGGCCAACCAAATGGTGCACGCTACCAATTAGCATCAGCCGTTCGCGGGCCCTACGGTGCCGGTACTACTGTACCGTGGCGGTGGTGTCCGCCATACTTCCCTGTAGCTCCGGACTGTCGTAGGTGCCGATCCCCTGCTCGCGCAGCCACTCCTGCTGGGCGGCGGCGCGGCGGCGGAAGTCCTCCCAGTCGCGGCGGTCTTGCGGGGTCCAGCCCACTTCGGCCAGGGCCAGCAGGCGGGGGAAGGTGAGGTAGTCGATATCCTCCAGCGTCCGCACCGTCTCGCTCCAGAGGGGAGCTTCCAGTCCGAGGATGTCGTCGTCGGTGATGCCCTCGGCCTGGGTGGCGGGGTCCCACAGATAGGCGGAATCCAGCGGGATATAGGCGGCCCAGTGAAGGCCGATGCGGGAGGTGCTGTCGTACTGCATATCCAGGTAGGCGCGGTTCGCGGGGCTCATGAGCACGGCATTACCGGCGCGCTTGGCGTCGAGGGCGTAGTCGGGGTGAGCCCACAGCTGGATTACCGTGCCGTTCTCGAGTTGGGAGGTGGCCACCTCATCCCATCCGATGGGTCGCTTGCCGTTGCGGGCGATGATCTTCTGCACCTCGTTGACGAACTTCACGTAGTCCTCGTGGTCGGTCGCCGCGCTTTCGTCGCCGCCCAGGTGGAAGAACTCGCCGGGGGTGAGGGCCCCGATCTCGCGCACCACGTCGTCGATGAAGGTGTACACCGAATCCTGGTCGGTATCCAGCGTGCTGAAGCCCACGCGGGTGCCGGTGTAAGGCTTCGTTGCCTTACCGTCCGCGTTCAGGATGGGGTAGGAGGAGAGGGCCGCGTTGGTGTGGCCGGGCATGTCGATTTCGGGGATGATGGTGATGCCGTGGCTGGTGGCGTATTCCACGATCTCCGTGTAGTCTTCCTGGGTGTAGAAGCCGCCGGGGGTGCCGTCCACTTCGCTCTGTCCGCCGATCTCGGTCAGCTTGGGCCAGGATTTAATCTCGATGCGCCATCCCTGGTCGTCGCTCAAGTGAAGGTGGAGATAATTGATCTTGTACGCGGCGATGCGGTCAATGACGGCCTTCACATCCTCCACGGGGAAGAAGTGGCGCGCCACGTCCAGCATAAAGCCCCGGTAAGCAAAGCGGGGCTCGTCCTGGATACTGCCTTCGGAAATGTACACGGCACCTGCGTCCGCGCCGGAAAAATGCAGCACCTGCACCAGCGTCTTGGCGGCGTTCAGCATGCCTTCGCGGGTGCCGGCCTTCACTTCGATCTCTCCGTCGCCGAAGTCGATGGCGTAGGCTCCCTCAGTCAGTTCATCCGAAAACTCGAACTGCAGCGGCAACACCAGGTCGGGCAGTTGCTGCAGCAGGTAGCGCTGGGCGTCGCCGATGCGGGGGTCGTTGCTCGGCATCACGGTGCCGGCGTAGGTCTCGTAGTAGCTGCTGCCGTCGCCGTCGGTGATCTGGGCGGGCAGGGGCACCAGGGGCAGGTCCGACAGCTGCGGTACGTCGGCGGGGGGATTGCGGTCGGCGGCGGGTCCGCAGGTGCAAAGGGCAATGGCTAACGCCAGGAGGATCGGAAGTCGGTGCATAGGATATAGTAGATCGGGTCGGACAAATCTAAGCATCCGGGGGGAAGGAGGAAAGGAGTGGGTTTTTAACCGTAGTTCGCGGAGGAAATCCGCGCCAATCCGCCTGAATCCGCGGGGAGAATGAATCGATGAATGAGCGGGTGCTCCAGAAAGGAAGTCGCAATCCAATAGATCCGTGGTAAATAGGCTTGTCGCGCGGCGAGACTTTCTGCGGTGAGTATTGGGATTACCCCGGCCGCTTTTCTTCGTCCTTTTGTCTTGATACAAAAGGACCCAAAGATCAAGCCTGTACATCCGGCTATTCGAAGCGGGAACCCCCCCGCCCGCCGTAAGGGCAGTCCCGCCTCGCTGAATGAAGATTTAAGTAAAGATGGGATCCATCCGCAGGACAACTGCCCCCGGCGTCCCAACTGAAGGTCGCCATCCGTGAAAATCCGTGAAACCAATCTGTGCAATCCGTGGTAACCCCACCTTCCAGACTTCGTCCTTTTGTCTTGATACAAAAGGACCAAAAGATCAAGCCTGTACATCCGGCTATTCGAAGCGGGAACCCCCCGCCGGCTAAAACGTACAAACTCGCTCGGTCGGTTTCGCCCGTTCAAAGCCTCCAACCTTATCCAAAACCTCGTTCCAGTTCAATCTCTCCCGCCGGCTCAGACAGTGTACGTTTTTTTACGCCGTCGCGCGGCCCCCGCTCCGGCCGGCTGTAAGGGCGGTCCCGCCCCGCTGAAAGATCAATTTGGGAAGGAATGATGAGCTCGCAGTACAATTGTTTCCCCGCCACCACGACTGAAGGTCGCCATCCGTGAAGATCCGTGAAACCAATCAGTGCAATCCGTGGTAAAAAAATCCGCGCCTAATCCGCAAAAGCAACCCAAAAAATCCGCGGTAAAACATACCCCCACCCAACCAGCCCGACGTACCTTCGCACCGACAACGGGGTGCTGTCCCAATCCGGGACGGCTGAGATCATACCCTTTGAATTCAATCAAGGAACCTGCCCGGGTAATGCCGGGAAGGGAAAACAAGTCCGCATGAAGCGTTTGCTATTGGGTGCCCTCGCACTCCTCTCCCTCCACTCCGCTACGGCCCAGGAAACCGTCGACACCATCTCGAATGTCTACGATTTCGATTATCCCATTACCGTGACGGCCACCGCCGCCCGCCCCGAGACGCCCGTCACCTTCGTCAACCTCAACCGGGAAGACATTGCCGTCCAGAACCTCGGGCAGGACGCGCCCTACCTCCTCAAGTGGACGCCCTCCGTGGTGGTCAACTCCGACGCGGGCACCGGCATCGGCTACACCGGCATCTGGATCCGCGGCAGCGACCCCACCCGCACGAACGTCACTATCAACGGCATCCCCTACAACGACTCCGAGAGCCAGGGGGTGTACTGGGTCAACCTGCCGGACTTCAGCTCCTCGGCCGACATGATCCAGATCCAGCGCGGCGTAGGTACCAGCACCAACGGTGCCGGCGCCTTCGGCGCCTCGATCAACTTCACGACCACCCGCGGGGATGAGGAACCCGGCCTCAAGGTCACCGGTAGCCTCGGCAGCTTCGGTACCCGCCGTGGCGTGGTGCAGTACAGCGGGGCCACCGGCGGCGGCCTCCGCGTGCAGGCCCGCTACAGCAAGATCCATTCCGACGGCTACGTAGACCGCGCCACCGCCGACCTAGACGGCTACTACGCCTCGGCCAGCCAGGACAT
Source organism: Lewinella sp. (assembly GCA_041746055.1). Lineage (GTDB taxonomy): Bacteria > Bacteroidota > Bacteroidia > Chitinophagales > Saprospiraceae > Neolewinella. The sequence goes on from JBGTHX010000184.1 coordinate 4,423, forward strand.
CGGTAAATCCACCCTCACCCTGGTGGCCTTCGGCGGACACGAGGTGACCTACCAGAGCTGGAACGGCGTCACCCAGGAGGAGATCGATCTCCACGGGCGGACCTACAACTCGGTAGGCACCGAGAAGGAAGGCGAACCCTACGACAACGAGGTCGACAACTACCGCCAGAACCACTACCAGCTCCACTTCAACCGCAGCCTGAATCCGAACCTGGACCTCGTCGTGAGCGGGCACTACACCCGGGGGCTAGGCTACTTCGAGCAGTACAAGGCCAGAGAGCTGCTCGCCGACTACGGCATCACCCTGCCGCTTCCGCTCGGCGGGGTGGAGGGGCAGAGCGACCTGATCCGCCGGCGCTGGCTCGACAACCACTTCTACGGCACCGTATACAGCCTGCGCTACCGCAAGGACAAATGGGACGTCACCTTCGGCGGGTCGGCCAACGCCTACCGCGGCGGGCACTACGGCGAGGTGATCTGGGCCCGGTACGCCGGCAACTCGGAGATCCGCGACCGCTACTACGACAACGATGCCACCAAGCAGGACTTCAACAACTACCTGCGGGCCAATTACCAACTCACCAAGGAAGTGAGCGCCTACCTCGACGGGCAACTACGCCACGTGCGGTACGATTTCCTCGGGATCGACGAAAACGCCAACCTGCTCGAGCAGTCCGCCAGCCACACCTTTTTCAACCCGAAGGCCGGCCTCGTTTACCTTCCCAACCCCGGCACCCGCGCCTACGCCAGCTTCGGAGTTGCTCAGCGGGAACCCAACCGCAACGATTTCGTCGATAATCCGGTAGCCACGCGCCCCCTCCCGGAGAAACTGTACAATACCGAGATCGGCTTCACGCGGACGCTCTCCGCCGCCAACTTCGGGATCAATCTCTACCACATGCTTTACCGCGATCAGCTGGTCCTCACCGGCGCGCTTAACGACGTAGGCGAGTATGTACGGACCAACGTGCCGGAGAGCTACCGCCTCGGCCTGGAATTGCAGGGTGGGGTGCAACCCGCCCGCTACGTCAGCGTAGGGGGCAACGTGACCCTGAGCCGCAACCGCGTGGTGGGCTTTACGGAGGTACTGGATGAATACGATGCCGACTTCGAGTACGTCGGACAAACGGAGGCGGTCCGCACTGACACCCCCCTGAGTTTCAGTCCGGACCTGACGGCCGCCCTGCAACTGGGCTACGACCGCACCTTCGGTGACCACCGGCTGGAGGCCGCCCTGCAAACGAAGTACGTCGGCGACCGCTACGTCGATAACAGCGGGGCCGCCGAAAGCCGGCTGGACGGCTACTACTACAGCGACCTGCGCGTGGGCTACACCCTGCAGGAGCGCTACCGCCTGACGTTCATGGTGCGTAACCTGACCGACCGGCTGTACAGCAGCAACGGCTGGGGCTACCGCTACACCTTCGACGGCACTCCGACTACCCTGCGCGGTATGTACCCCCAGGCGGGCCGGAACTTCATGCTTGGGGTGGAGATCAATATATAGGGAGAATATAATTTCGATATTTTATCTGTGTAAACTTTTAAGTTTAGGTTTTAGGGCCTAGATTTAGAACGTTACGACATACACCGGTCGTTGCCGATGGTCAGCACCGCCGTCGGGTTCACACCCTCCCCCTATTTTGTTTTTCCCCAGCACCCGTGAAGGTGTCCTCCCGCTATGCGATTCGGTCGCACCGGCCGGCCGGATCTTTCATACAGCCACTGATTTGCCTTATGCGACGATTATTTTGCCTGCTGCCCCTGGCGGCCTGTCTTTCCTATGCCTGTGCGGCCCAGTCCGCTTCGGGTCAGGTGCTGGCCACGGCCGGCGGATTCGACCACGCCGCCCACCTGACCCTCGAGTGGACACTCGGGGAACTGGCCACCGAAACCCTTCCCACCGGGGAGGGGATACTCACCCAGGGTTTTCACCAACCCCTCCTCCTGGTAGTAGAACGGGAATCCGATTCCGCCCTGACCGCGGACGCCCCGCGGATCACTGTGTTCCCCAATCCCTCGCGCTATGCCGTGAACGTCCGCATCAGCGGTCCGAATAGCGAGGCGTATACCGATCTGGAACTGCTGGACAACCGGGGCCGGACCGTAGCCCGGCAAACGAGAGATGTCCGCCTGGATACCCAACTACTCGATGTCAGCCGGCTACCCGCGGGCGTCTACCACCTCAGGGTGGTTTCCGGCGATTTCGCCACCGCACAAACATTCACCGTTATAAAAATTAAGTGATCATGAGACGGATCGTTCTACTCCTTGTATTTACCCTTTCTTCCTTATCACTGCTTATCGCCCAGGGCGTACCGCTGGGAATGCAATATCAAGCCGTTGCCCGCGACCTTTCCGCTCAGGTACTGCCCGATACCCGCGTGGAACTCCGCGTCAACCTACTGGCCGGCGGTCAGTCGGACCAGGTAGTGTACAGCGAGCAACATCAGGTGACGACCAATCTGCTGGGCCTGTTTTCCCTCACCATCGGCCAGGGACAAGCCCTTGCAGGTACCTTCCCTAGCGTGCCCTGGGGCAGCGAGGAAATCTGGATGGAGATCCAGATCCGGGAGGAAGGTGGGGATTTTGCCACCGTCAGCAACAGCAAGATGCTGTCGGTGCCGTATGCCTTCTACGCCGCCACCGCGGGCGAGATCAGCAGTCCCGAGAAACTCACCGCCAAGGCCAAGAACGGTGTGCCCGCGCAAACGTGGTCGCTGTTCGGGAACCGGAACTCCGACCCCGCCGTAGACAAACTGGGAACGACCGACTGTGCCGACCTGGTCATCGTCACCAACGACGCCGAGCGCATCCGAATCCTATGTTCGGGAGAGGTGGAAATCGACTCAGACCTGGACATCGGTAACGACCTTACGGTGCAGAACAACGTAGAGGTGAATATCACCGGAGGCAATACCGTCGTACACGGTGACCTGTCGGTGGTCGACGGCAGTACCACCAACCTCAGCGGCCCGCTGAACGTGGACGGGCCCACCGATCTCAACAATACCCTGAATGTAGACGGGCAGACTGACCTCAACAATACGGTCAACGTAACAGGGGGCAGTACCACCAACCTCAGCGGCCCCCTGAACGTCGACGGCCCCACCAAGCTCAACAATACGCTGGAGGTCGAGGGCGTCACCAACCTCAATACCACGCTGAACGTCAACAATTCCAGCACCACGAACCTGACGGGTATCCTCAACGTGACGGGGGCGACCAACCTGGGGAGCACCTTCACCGTCAACAACAACAGCACCTCCTTCCTGACCGGACCGCTCAACGTCGCGGGCCCTTCCACGATCGCCAACACCCTGGACGTAGGGAGCTGCCTGCGGGCGGGCGATCCGGGGGAGGCGCGCTTCCAGTTTTGCCCGGAGATCTTCAGCGGATCAGAGAACAGTTTCTCGAACTACCCGCTGCAGGTATCGGGGGCCGCGCAGGGCATGGCGATCCGGGTCAACAACTGGGCGCCGATCAACAATTTCATGGCCTTCTTTGCGGACGACCAGATGCGCGGGCGGATCGAGGGCAACACCGGCTTTATCATCCAGGAGTACAAGGATACCTCCAAGGATCTGTTGGAGTACGATCCGGAGCAAACGAAGCAGACGCTCGAGGCAAGTGCGGATGGTGACACGATTTCCTACGACCAGAGTCAGCAGGTCAGCGATGACCTGAACACTCCCGTCCCGGAAAGCCAGGATGCGGTCGGTACCGAGGCGAATACCCGTGAGATCGTCGACCTGGTGCTGCTCTCGGTGAAGTTCATCGCCGCGGTGATCAAAGTGGGTACGAGCTTATCCAGTATTCTGGATCCGCTGGACATTTTCGAGGCGGCGCTTAACGCCGTACTCGCCGGCGCGGACCTCGGAGTTTTCCTCGGCTTCACCATCACGAACGTGGGTGTGGCTTACCAGTCGGGTAGTGGTGACTACGCGGAGTGGCTCATCAAACAAGACGCAGAAGAAGAGCTGCAATACGGCGAAGTGGTGGGCGTCATCGGCGGCACGATCTCCCGCACCTTTACTGAGGCCGACAAGTTCATGGTGGTTTCGGCCGCTCCGGCCGTAGTCGGCGCCATGCCTCCCACGGAGAAGCAGGAAGCTCTGTACGAGAAGATCGCCTTCATCGGTCAGGTACCCGTCAAGGTGCGCGGGGTCGTAGCGATCGGCGACTATGTCCTGCCCTCCGGAGAGGGTGACGGCCTAGCCATCGCGGTCGGCAAGCAGGAGATGCGGGCCCTGGACTATGGCCGCATCATCGGGGTGGCCTGGCAGGCCTCCGACCCGGAGAAGCGCGGGGAAGCCTACCAGATGATCACCTGTGCCGTAGGCATCAACCAGAATGACATGGCTGGCATGATCGAGCAGATGCAGTCCGTGATGAATGGCATGCAGGAGGCGATCGCCCGACTGGACCCGGCCTACGAGGTGTACGCCTTCGAAACCAACGGCCAGCCCCGCCCGGCACCCGCAGACCAGTACAGCGTGTCCCCCACCAACCGGGATGCCGTAGCCGGCTTTTTCGAGGGGAAGGAATTCAGTAGCCGGGCAGAACTCGGTCAGCTCGTCGTGCAGGCCCTGGAAGCACAGGCCGATCTGGATATGTCCAATTACCCGGTCGTACACCGCATGTTGCTCGACCCGGAATACGCCGACCAGGCCCAGGCGCACTACTCGGAGCTGCTCGGCACCTACACCGACTGGCTCAACAGACTGCAGGGCGAATAAAATTGGTTGATTAACTACGTGAGTTTCGGCGCGCCCTTTCCCGACGGGAGGGGGCGCGCTTTTTGTGCCCCACTCTAACGCTTTCTTACACACCCGCGGGAGGCTTGGGACGTTATGGAGGTAACCCAACCGGACGATACGTGAAAAACTTTCTGCTCTCCTTCCTCATCATCCTGGCCGCCTTCGCCGCCGGCCGCTACCTCTTCCCCACCGAGGCCGCGGTAACCGCCCCGTACGTCAATGCGGTGGCTACCACGGCCTCCGAAAACCGCGGCACCCCGGCGCGGCGCGTGGAGCCCGCTACCATCGATTTCGCTTCCACCCCCGACGAGGAACGCACCATCCGGCTGTTCGAGGAATCCTCCCCCTCGGTTTGCTTCATCACCACCAAGGCGATCCGCCGTTCCTTCTGGAGCTACGGGGAGGTGGAGAGCGGTTCGGGTTCCGGATTCATCTGGGACCAGGATGGCCACGTGATTACCAACTTCCACGTCATCAATGGCGCGAATACCAGTTCCATCTCGATCACCCTGAGCAACGGGCAGACCTACGACGCCAGCGTCGTCGGCTTCGAAAAGGAAAAGGACATTGCCGTACTCAAGATCGACGCGCCGGCCTCCGAGCTGCACCCGATCCGGGTAGGCAGCAGCCAGAACATCCGCGTAGGGCAGTCGGTGTACGCTATCGGTAATCCCTTCGGACTCGACCAGACGCTGACCACCGGGGTGGTTTCCGCCCTCGACCGCGAGATCCGCAGCCAGGCCGGCGTACCCATCAAAGGGGCCATTCAGACCGACGCGGCCATTAACCCCGGCAACTCCGGCGGACCCCTGCTCGACAGTCAGGGCGAACTCATCGGCGTGAATACCAGCATTTACAGCCCCTCCGGCGCCTCGGCCGGCATCGGCTTTTCCATCCCGGTAGATGTCGTCCGCTACGTGGTCGGTGACGTGATCCGCTACGGCGAGGTCCGCCGTCCCGTACTCGGGGCCGACCTGCGGCAGGTCGGGCGGATCGAGGGACTGGTCGTTTACACCGTCGACCAGGGCGGCGAAGCCGCCCGCGCGGGGCTCAAAGGGGTCAGTCAGGACCAGCGGGGCCGCTACATTTTCGGTGATGTACTGGTCGGCATCAACGACCGCCCCGTACGCACCACCTCCGACCTCTACCTCGAACTCGAAAAGTACGAACCCGGCGACATGGTCCAGTTGAATATTGTCCGCGGCAACCAACAGAGCAAGCTGGAGGTCCGCCTGGGCAGCTCGGTGGGCGGGTGACGCTTAGGGCACCACCACCTTCAGGGCCTCCGTGGAACCGTCGGGGCGTGCGACGTGCAGGACGTAAATCCCTGCCGGCAATCCGGTGGTACCTACCCGTCCGCCCGTGGGATTCAGGGGCTCGCGACGTAGCACCTGACCGCTCATGGATACCAGCGAGTAGGTGGCATCGGTGAAGTCGGCTACCTGGTAACCGTGGACGTCGGTACGGGAGACCGCCGCATAGGCACTTCCTCCCATCAGTACGGCGGTAACGTCGTTGCTGTAGCGCGCGGTGCCGTCAGCCTCCACGACGCGCAGCCGGTAGGTGTTCTCTCCGGAGGTGGCGCCCTGGTCGTTGTACACGTACTGCCGGTGGCCGTTGCTGCTCCCGCCGGAAACCTTTACGGTACCGATAGTGACGTACTCACCGGCCGCGTTAAGCCGCTCGATGGCTAGGTACTCGGCGCTGATGGTTGACACGGTTTGCCAGCGCAGTTGCACCTTTTTTCCCTTTGTCTCCGCGGTCAGGTTGACCAGGTCCTCGGTGAGGGCGGGCCCCAGGTCCAGGCCTACCACGATGGGTTCGTGGTCGCTGAAGCGGTAGTAATCGGGGGCGTACAGCGGACCACCGATGCCCTCGGTATTGTAGTCCAGCACGATGGGCTCGGCGGAGTTGACGCCCCAGGTAGCCGCGCCGGTGAGGGCGTCGGCCAGGCTGTTGCTGGCCAGGGCATAATCGAGGCTGCCCCACTCTCCGTTGAAGCCGTAGGAAGCCGCGCCGCCGCCGCAGGGGAAGCTGGCGGGGTCCGAGACGGCTACCTTGGTATTGAAATAACCGGCGTCCAGGATGGTCTGGATCGGGTCTTCCATCCGGTAGCTGTTCAGGTCTCCGAGGATGAGGATGTCCTCCTCGTCCACGCCGGTGGGGTTGGTGGCCAGCCACTCGGTGATCGCTTTGGCGGCCGCGTCGCGTACGGTATTGCAGTTGCCGGAGCCGTCGGCGATGAAGTCACCGCAGCCGCTGCCCTTGCTCTTCAGGTGGTTGACGGATACGGTGAGTTCCTGTCCGTAGTTGGAGCTGGTGGGGTCGATCACGCGGAAGGTCTGGGCGAGGGGTACCCGGTTGGTGCCGGGGCCGACGAACAGTTCGGCGGGGGTGGCCAGGGCCGCGGCGGTACCGCTTTCGGCCACGCGGCCGGGCTTGTAGATGAGGGCCACCATGATCTGGTCGGTGCCGGTATTGGGCGACTCGACGTAGGCGTAGGTGGTGCCGCAGCTGGCCTCGATCGCGGCGATCAGGTTTTCGAGGGCGACGTAGTCGTTGTTCTCGATCTCGATGAGGCCCACGATGTCGGCGTCCAGCTCGCAGAGGGCACTGACGATCTTCGTTTGCTGCCGCTCGAATTCCTCCTGGGTATCCGCGCCACGGCTGTTCAGGGTGGTGAAGTAGTTGAGTACGTTGGCGCTTACCACCCTGATCTCGCCACCGACCCCGGGGGCGGAAGTGGGGCGTTCGTTGCCACCCAGCACCACCTCTTCCGTTTCGGTGGGCTGAATGCGGTACTTGCTGAAGCCGTAGCCCAGCACTCCTACGAGGTTCTCCACCGTCATACCGGCACGCAGGGTGTTGTCGGCGCTCAGGACGCTCCCGTCGGGGAGGCGTACGGGGCTCAGGTTGCTGCCGCCCCGGCCGTCGTCGATCGTCAGTACGTCGCGTTGCTGAGCGGCGAGGTAGGCGGTGTAAGCCTCCGCGTCGGGGGCGTTGCACTCGGTGAACTGGATGAGGCGCGCGCCCGAAGTGACGGTAACCTCCCCGAAGCGGGCCAGCTGAAAGTTATCGGTCACCACGAGGTCGAGGGGTGCCACGCGCATGCCCTCCAGGGTCTCCAGGCTGCTGTCGGCGGCGGGCAGCGTAAGGGTGATCGCGCCGGGAAGGGGCAGGCCGGTGGACTGCACCACCACGCTGGCATTGGTCAGCTGGGTCTGTCCGAAACGCTCCTCCACCTCCGCGGTCACCTGCACCAGGTCGCCCACGGTCACGTCGGTGGTCGGGGCGTAGACGAAGACGCCCTCGGAGGTCGTCGACGTGGCGTCGTAATCGGCCTCTTCCTCCTGGAGGTAAAATCCGCCCAGCCCATCCTGGAAGTCTCCGGTCACGACGGCCTCCACGGTCACGGTCTGGCCATCCAGCGGACTGGCGAAGCCGCTACCCTGTACGGTGCTGATGAGGATGGTTCCGAACAGGTCGTCATCGGCGACCGTCACGGTAGCACCGCCGTCGATGGAGTAAGTAGCATCGGAAATGCCGGTGATGGTCAGTTCGATGGCCTCCTCGCCCTCGATCTCCGGGTCGTCCAGTATGCTGAGCACCACGGCGGCGGACTGGCCACCGGCCGGGATGATCACGGTTCCCGCGCTTTCGTCGGTGTAGTCAGTGCCCGCGGTGGCGGTGCCGCCGAGGGTGTAGGTTACGGTCACCTCCGTGGCGGCGGTGGTCGATAGGTTGATGGAGAAGCCACCGTTGGAGGCGGGCTCCGCCAGGTCGGCCTCGGCCGTGGCGGAGACGCTCGGGCCGGCGGGCCCCGTCCGGTAGGTGCCGAAGGGGGTGGCGGCGCCGGTCTCCTCGAAGGACAGGCCGTCCACAGTCCCGTTTCCGCCCGTCCATTCGCTGAGGTCGAAAACAGCGGTGGGGCCGGTATTGTCCATGCGATACAGGTAGCCGTCCTGGTATACATTGCCGTCGTCGCCAACGGTGCCGCCTACCTGGTCGAGCACGTTGTTGCCGTAGCGAAGCTCGAACACGTCGTTGCCGTTACCGGTGATGCTGCCATTGAGTACGGGATCGGCGAAGTCGCCCGAGGTGCCGAAGGTGGCCGCGAAGGCGGTTTGATTGGCCGTGGTACTGTAGATGAGGTACACGAAGCGATCGCTGTATGTGCCACTCAGGGAGATGGTGCTTCCCGAGGTGCTGCCGTTGGCGTAGCGGACCAGGGTGTACTCCCCCAGGTCGACGGTGCCGTCCACGTAGAGCTCGATGGCCTTGGGTACGCCGCCGGAGCCGTCGCCGTCCAAAATACCGGTCAGAATGACCTGTTGGGAAATTAGGGGTAGGCCACTGCCGAGGAGCAGTGCAAGCAGTAAAAATCGTCTCATACCTGGTAGTTAGAAATGGTTAGGTTGATTCATGGAGGCGAACCGCAGGTCCGCAGCCACGAAGGTAATAGGGTCGTAGCGGCCATACGTTAACTCACCGTCAATTCTGCCGGCTGCGCCTCCCCTCAGGGCACGGCGATTTTGAACGACTGCGCCACCCCTGTATCGGCGCGGAGCAGTACGAAGTAAACCCCCGGGGGCAGCCCCGCCACGTCCAGGCAGGGAACCGCCTGCAGCGCCCTCCCGCTACGCAGCACCTGACCCGCCGCGTTGGTCAGCACGAAGCCCCCCGGCAAATCCGGCCCGCTGAAGCCGTAGGTGGAGCCCCCCATCCGCTCCAGGCCGTTCGGCCCTTCCTCCCCGGCCTTGTCCTCGGTGGGGTCGGTAAACACCCCGAAAAAAATGGGCACGACGAGGGGATCATGGTCGCTGAAGCGGTAAAAATCGGGCGCGTAAAGACTATCGCCGGCCCCTTCCGTGTGGTAGTCCAGGACCGAAGGTTCCGGGGCGTTAACCGGCCAGGCTCTGGTGTCGACGGCGTGGTGCGCGAGGGTGGGGCTGGCCAGGGCGTAGTCCAGGCTGCCCCAGAATCCATCGAAGGAATAGGAGGGCGGACCGCCGCCGCACGGAAACTCGTCGTTTAAAAAGACCTTGGTGTCGATATAGCCGGCCTCCAGAAAGACCCGGATCGGGTCCTCCATCCGGTAGCTGTTCAGGTCACCGATCACGAGGATTTCGTCATCCTCCACGCCGGTGGGGTAGGTGGCCAGCCAGTCTACCACCGCGCGGGCGGCCGCCGTCCGGGTACCGTTGCAGTTGCCCGCCCCGCCCGGGTCGTCGTCACCGGGGCCGCAGCCGCC